>JBAYVT010000003.1 GCA_041674405.1 Patescibacteria group bacterium
CGGCGGCGGGGGCTTATAGAAAGGAGTAGTGTAGAAAGTGCTAGACTTCGTGCTAGAGTTGCTCACCTGTCTTCTCCTCGCCGGTTGCACCATCTTCGGCATTCTGTACCTGCGCCGATGGTGGAAAGACGGCGAGAGCGATCGCAGGCATGAAATGACAAAGGTCGCCCTCGGTCGGGGACACGTTGACCACGAGGCTGGTCGAGATATGCGGGCCCACGCTCGTGCGAATCTCGGCTTCGCCGGCGTGCCTGATTCCGAAGCGGGAGACGTGCTACTTGGCGTCCCCTCCCTCAATCCGGAGAAAGAAGGTTCGTGGGAGACAAATCAGCCAATCCTCACTACCTCGCGGATCATGCAACTGACCGAGGATGGCCCTGTTGACCTCGAGCTTCTGGAGCTGATGGCCAATGGATACGTCCTCCTGGTCAAGGGCTCCAAGGTGTTCCTGCTCAAGCGCTACAACCTGACTGCCCGTCAGGAGCGCTACCTGCAGGAGCAACGCCAGGACGCGGCGGACAGACACGATGGGGTTATTGAGGATTTCCTCGGCAAGCCATGGACCATCAAGATGGCGACCGGGGACACCTTCACTCCCGACGTGGGCCCTGCCCACAGCACCATCCAGGTGCTTTCGACTCATCCGCGGCTTGGTGAGGAAGGATTCCTGACCGTGCTGCCGCCCGAAGTGATGGACGGCGAGCCGCACAACTACTACGACCTGGAAGCAGTGGCTGACGACGGAAACGTGCTCGTCGCCTTCTACTGCAAGGGCGGCTGGACCTGTATGATCGGGCGGCTCTTGAAGCCCGAAGAGGTTCAAGAGATCCACAGCTAGTCGGACAGGCAAGGGTGTTATGCCCGGCCAAAAGCCGTACAATCAAGACCGCGAGAGGAAGATCAGACATGACAGGAACGGAAGAACATGGCAGCCTCGGGGAAGCCTTTGCGAGCTTCTGCCGGGGGATCGTATCACTCCTCACTACCGGCTCATGGGTAGTCGAGGGCGCTGCCGACAATGCGCGGAGCACCGAGCTTCTGCGCGAGCGCATCCCGGAGGCGGCTGAGCAAGACGCGCAGCGGACCCTCCAGATCGTGGACGAAGGCCTGACCAGCTTCGGACTCCTCAAGCAGAAGCTCGAGCGGGCCAAGCAGCAGAAGACAGACTGGGATAAGCGCGTCGAGACCGGCGTCTCGAAGTACAAGGCCTGCACCGACCCCGAGCAGAAAGCCAAGCTTGGCGATCTGGTCAAGCAGGCGCTTACCGAGCGCAAGAAGACCGAGACCCTCGTGAGCCAGCTACAGGCCGCCGTTGACGAGGCGGGTCCGGACGCCGAGGCTGCCCTCAAGGCCGCCGAGCAAGCCGGCCTGCGCCGCGAGGCCGCCCTGTCGCAGGTCGAGGTCCTGAGCATTCAGGATGCGTCGGCCAAAGCCAGGCACAACCTGGCGAGAGCCGCTCAGGGCGACGGCAACTCCCAGGCCACTGAGCTCCTCGCGGAGCTCGGGCGCAAGGTGCAGAGGCACCAGGCCGAGGCTTGTGCCGGCCAGCAGATCGCCGACGCGCTCCCGAAGAGCGCTGAGCAGATCGGGGCGGAACTCGACGATGTGACGGCACATGACGACATCGAGGCCGAGTTCGCCGAACTGGTGGGGAACTAATCCGTGGTACAGCCGCGGATAAGCGTCGAAGAGGCCGCTGCAGTTGCAGCGGCCTCTTCTCATTGTCTAGGCAGGGAATCAGTTTCTACTGTTAGACTAATAATAATGACTACCGTATTATCAAGATTTTGCATCTGGTTTTTGTGCCTCTGGTAAAGGACGATAGTTTCAACTTTACTTTTTGCCATTTTAAGAGTAACTTTTGAAGTGCAATGACTGAATTTTTGCACAAACCGGTTTTGCTAAATGAGGTATTGGAGGCGTTCGATTATCTAAAAGATAAGAAGAACGCCGTTTTTGTCGATGGAACTCTCGGGCTTGGCGGACACAGCATGGCTATTGCCGAAAAGTGGAAAATGGAAAGTGGAAAATGGAAAGTGGTAGCCATTGATAAAGACGAAGAAGCACTACGGATTGCCAAGCTACGGGCCAAGGACCACGGACTACAAACTAACTTTGTATTCATCCATGATGACTTTCATAATATCGATGGCATATTGGATAATTTAAAGATAAATAAAATCAATGGTATGCTGCTTGATCTTGGCGTCTCGTCAATGCAATTAGACTACAAGGACAGGGGATTTTCATTTGAAAATCCAAATGCCCCACTTGATATGCGAATGGATTCATCACAAATTCAAAGTGCCAAAGATATTTTGAATAATTATTCGATTTCCGACCTTGAGGGTGTGCTCATCCGGGGCGAAGAAAAATATTTCAAATCGATTGCACGGAACATCGCCGAAGTCCGCAAAGAAAAGCCATTTAGAACAATAGGGGACTTACTTGAAATTCTCAAAAAATCGATTCCAAAAAAAACAAATGGAAAAAATTTTGCTACCGATACCTTTCGGGCGCTCAGAATCGAAGTAAACGATGAGCTTGCCCCGCTCGAGAAAACAATCGAGGCGATAGTCCCCCACTTAAATTCCGGCGCAAGGCTTTCTGTCATTACCTTTCACTCTCTTGAGGATCGAATTGTAAAACAAACATTTAGAAAACTTGAAAATCCATGCACTTGCCCACCGGAATTCCCCTATTGTACTTGCGGAAATAAACCCTCGGTAAAACTAGTAAGTAAAAAGGCAATCGAGCCGAATACTGATGAAATTGCGGGGAACCCACGCGCCCGTAGTGCAAAATTAAGAATCGTGGAGAAAATATGAAAAAACTTTTGTTACATTCTTGTTGTGGGCCATGCTTATCGTCGGTTTACAAAATGACCGAGGCTGATTTCGAGGTTACTCCATTTTGGTTTAACCCAAATATCGAGCCGGAACGTGAATTTGATTTGCGGCTAGAAACTTTCACTACTCTTTGCAAAAAATACAAAACAAAACCAATTATCGAGGAAAGCGGTTTTCGAGAATGGCAGAATCAAATTCGGGGATTGGAAAGTTTGCCTGAGGGTGGCAAGCGGTGCAAAAAATGTATCAAATTCCGCCTTACCGAAACGGCAAAAAAAGCGAAGGAATTAAATTTTGACATTTTTGGCACAACTCTTTCTGTTTCACCGCACAAAGATGCCGAGATGATAAATCGGCTTGGAAAAGAAGTCGCTGATCGATATGAGGTCGAATTTCTCGAGGCAGATTTCAAGAAGAATGACGGATATGAAAAATCAATAGAACTTTCAAAAAAATACGATCTCTACAGGCAGAACTATTGCGGTTGCCGATACTCCGACAAAAATTTTGGCAACTTCAAGTCGAGCTAGGGTTTGATCTTTTTGGTTTATTTTAGATTCTTTTTATGATTTAATATGAATTGTAGCCTTACGGCTACAAAATTTTGTAAGTTCACCTAAACCTTTCTTAGAGGCATGGTGAAAAAATCGTGTCTAGAGACCAGAGATGGTCATCTGTTCGGTACTCTAGACACGTCTATGCTCGAAAGGGCGTAGGGCAAGCCCGCAAGGTCTTGTCGCCGACAGGTGGCCATTTTTGTAATTAATTTGGAGGGAGATCGAATGGGTGAAAAAGCTGAGGCAACAAAAGTGATTTGTGCTGATTGTGGAAAGATGGTTATTGAAATGAATAATTCTGATGAATGTCTAAATCACTTTTGTCATACAAAAAATATTATTTATCCAGAAGGATATAGCAGCACAAGCACACCGGATTTCTTGGAATGTGATTGTGGAAATATTATTGGAATCCTTGCAGAAGATAAAAACAAAATTCCCGCATATTATTTGATCGCAGGTAGATATAAATTAGAAGTAAAAAGATATTAATTCTTCATAGCGAAAAACAAACTGATCAATTTATCTAGCCGCTTGGGCTAACTCGCAAACGTAACACTTTCTTCGCGACCACGGAAGAATTGTTACGTTTTTATTTTGACTTTTATTGGAATCATATGCTAGTTTTGACTTGCGCCTTTTGGCGACAACAGATAAGGAGGGATTGCCCTGGCAAAAACAGACAAATATGCCGAGGACGGGGTGGACGTAGAACAAGGCGATCTGTTTAGCGCGTACGCAGGCAAGGTCTGCCATGCAAGCTTTCAGAACTCGCCTCTCATCGAGGTGTTGGATCTCTCTGCGGGATACTTCCGCGGAGTTAGGTCCTTCCGGCCAGTCGGACTGCCGGCTGATTGGTCACTCGACTTCACTTCCGACGGCAACGGCACCAAGCCGATTGTTTCGGATGCGGCAATGAAGCACGAAGGGGCTGCCCATGACCTGGTAGCGATGTGCTGCGGCGACATCACCAGAAACGGCGGCTGTCCCGTAGTCTTCAACAACCAACTCGATGTCGCCACGCTTGGCAAGGAGGGCGACTCCATCAACATGGTATTCCGCAGCATGATCACAGAACTCGGCGAAGTAGCTACGGCCATGAGGATCGTGTTGTTCCGTGGCGAAACCGCCGAACTCGGACCCTGTGTCGGAACAGACAACCCCAACCCGTTTGCTGCGTTCAACTGGTGTGGTGCGGCGCTTGGTGCCTATCTGCCACAACTGATGATCACTGGCAACAACGTGGCAGAGGGAGACCTGATCATGGCACTTCGGGAAAACGGATTCCGTGCCAATGGCATCAGCTCGGTCCGAAAGGCATTTGCCATGCGGTACGGAACCGAATGGTTCGACCATCCCGTGGTGATCGACCAGGGATATCTTCAGCAAGCGGCAGAGCCGTCCGTGCTCTACGATCCGTTCTTCACTCACCTGAACGGGTGGTGGACCGGAAGCTTCGAACCCCTCATTCAGGTGAAGAAGATCATCCATGTCACCGGAGGAGCCTTCGGAGGCAAGCTGGGCGACGACTTCCTGTTCCGTAGGGGAATGTCGGCTGACCTTCCCGATCTCTTCGACCCACCTGAGATCATGCTCCTCTGCAAGGAGTGGCGCGGCTCGTCAAGCACAGAGGCATACAAGGCCTGGAACGGCGGGCAGGGTGCACTGGCAATCATTAGCCCGTCCGACGCAGAGGACTTCCTGTCCAACGCCCAGGACTTCGGCCATGATGCCAAGATCTGTGGAGAGGTGACGAGGAGAGACACGCCGTCTATCACGATCACATCCAAGTTCGACGGAGAGGTCATCACCTATTCCTAACACCGCTTTGCTTCTGCCCAGAAAGGAGGCGAAACACCTCGGGTAGAAGCAAATACCATAGCAATTAAAGAAATTAATTATTAATTTCTGTGGTATATGTTAGCAAACGTAACAATTCTTCCGCGGTCGTGGAAGAATTGTTACGTTTTTACTGGTTGATGTTCTCTGTAAGGAATATTGTTGTGTTTTACCTTTTATGTTATTATTGTTGTGCTAATATTTTTGAAAATAAATAAGGAGGGGGATGAAAGCATTAATTAAATTATCTGCCGCTATAGCGGCATTTTTGTTAATCCTTTTTGCACAGAGTTGCTCCGCATCAGATTGGCCAACACAAAATTCAAACAATCAAAACAACCCGCTCGCTTTTGACACGTTTCGTGAAGGAAATAATTCATATTCTATTAATCTTGGCACAATAACCACCGGCCCAACCAATGTAGTTGCAAATGGAATTATTTATTCCACAGCAGAGCCGGCCAGTAAAACCCTTTCAGCATACAGACTCTCGGATGGGCAAATAATTTGGCAAAAATCTTACAACACTTCAATATATAATATTGTGTATGATTCCAGAAACATTTATTTTGCTTCTGACGAGTTTTATTCTCTAGACGCAGAGACTGGCGATCAAAATTGGAAATCAAGTATTTGTGGCACAAAAATATGTAAAGTTCTCAGAATTGATGGAAATAATATATATGGTTATCGCACCACATCTATTCCCTCAGCTCAAATAATACTTTTGGACAAAATCAGTAGCAATTTAATTGCACAAAATACCACTGCATCCACCACAATGAATATCGACGTGGAAATTGACAATTCTTCTCTGTATTTGATGTCGCAATATTCCGGTGGCGCGATTACCAATGTTTATAAGTTAAACAAATCAGATCTAACGCTCGAAAAACAATTGGATAATTGCCCTGTTCGCGCTTATGGAGGACTGCTTGATATAGAATACAGCAAATTATATTTATCTGCTGATACGGTGTTGTGCACCTATGATTTAAACACCCTCACCTTAAACAAGAATTTATCAGCTGGAACTTTTGGTGCTTTTGTCAAATACGGAAATAATATATACGGAAAAGGATCTTACAGCGTCAGTTCCTTTGGGGCAAACGAGACCACACCATTGCCTAAATTTTTCCAAACTATCGGTATGACTCCCTCATCCAATGCATTGGTAGTAAACGGAGTCTTATATTACGGCACAAACACCGGCAAAATTTGGGGTTACAATTTAGAAACCGGCCAACAAAAAACATGGGATATAGAGGTGGGTTCAGCAATTAACAGCCTCAAATATTCCGATGGCCACTTTATAATTACAAGCCGCGTAAGCAACTTATACAAATTGTTTGTAGTTGATCTAAATAATTTATCACTCAGATTAACAAATTTTACTCTTAATATTAGCAGTCCCTATAATTTATCCGGCACGAATCAATACCTTGGCCAAATTCATTGCCATTATATTCCCGATTTTGCCATATGGAATAAAATCTGGAACAGGGAGCCATCACCGGAATTTACTGCGAATGCTTACAAAGAAAAGGGTTATGACTTTGTGGCTCTCACGGAGCATAACCAAGTTGTATCGATGCCAGTGACAGATGGAATTCTGCAGATTCAAAATTCAGAAGAGTCAACGCAAGGACTCGGGAAACACCACCTGCTAGCGCTAGGAATTAATGATCCAATTAATGATGAGTCGTCTGACCAAGACAGAATTAATCAGATAAATTCCCAGAACGGAATTGCAATTCTGGCCCACCCCGACTCATGGGTGTACGGCGCTCTGTCTGCAACGATTGAAAAACTTTCGGGATTGAAATATTTGGAAACATATAGCCATGGTACAAAACAATACATGCCCGATGCATTTGCTTTTGATGATTTTGACTACCTCTTATCGAAACGCAACAACAAGTTTCTCACCGCTGGAGATGATTATACACCAGGAGATGGCTTTATCGATGGTGGGGCAATAGTCGTATTTGCCCAAAACAACAGTCAGTTGGAAATTATGAATAATATAAGAAATGGAAATTTTTATGCTCTTCAGGGCTCAGGCGCCCCGCGGATAAATAATATTTCCGCAGATAGCATATCCATGTCCATAAGTGTGAATGAGCCATCAACCATTACATTCATCGGTAAAAATGGAAACAAATTAAAAAGCGAAAAAAATGCATCAAGCTCAATATATAGTTTTCAAGGGGATGAAATATATGTTCGAGCTGAGATAAAATCTGATAAAACCGGCAAATATGCATGGTCCCAGCCAATATATATTTCAGAAGATCAGCAAAGTATAACAATTGGAAGTGGATTACATACTACAACTCTCGAGAATATGATTTTAAACTCTAATTCAAATAATGCGATTTTTGCTAAAACCGTTGCAACCCAAGACACACCTTCAGCAACTCCGCCAACAGGTTATTTGAGTCCTATCTATCAGTTTACGACCGAGGGTCAGGTAAACCCTGGAACAATTCTTTCGATTAGTTACAAACATGAAAATCTACCTGTGAATCCCAAAAAATTATCAATTTATTCTTTTGACGAATTATCCAATTCTTGGAATCCAATCCCGAGTGTAGTGGACGAAGAAAATATGAGTGTCGCAGCAAATCTTGAACACTTTTCCTATTATACCCTTGGGGCAGATATCCCGGACGATATTGAACCCCCCTCTGTTAGCCTTGTCGAGCCAGTTGATCTTTCCAACATTTCCGGTGAAACATTACTGGTTGCAAACGCGAGTGATAATGAGGCAGTGGTATCTGTAAAGTTTTATCTTGATCAAAAACTAATTGACACCGATCTTGACAGCAGAAACGGCTGGACCGCAAATCTAGATTCAACCAATACTATTTCCGGAATTCACAAACTTACCATAACCGCAGAAGACCTGGCTGGTAACTTATCGAGCGAAAACTATGATGTTACTATCGCAAGCCACATCGCAGCTCCCACAATCTCCTTAAATTCTCCATCAGAGAATCAAAGACTTTTTGTGGATTCAGATATTCAGGGTAATTATTTGAGCAGCATCACAGTTGAACAAATTGGAATTTATCTGGACAATGTTTTTGTTAAAAATGCTAGCGTTGATAAAGAAAAATCAACCTTCCTTGAAAAAATGAATTGGTCACAATTCAAAGAAGGTACCCATACGCTAGGTATAGTTTTGTCTGATACTGAAGGCAACACAACTTCATCTTCGATAAATATCGAGATTGCCCAAAATGTAACTGCTACAATTATTTCTCCAGCAAATCAAAACTATCTTTCGAACCAAAAAATTGATCTTGTGGTGAATGTTCAGCCAACAAGCGAAAATGTCGTAATTCTAATCGACGGTAAACAAGTTCCTAACAATACAAAAATTGATTTAATCGGTTACCATCTCGGCAGACATACCATCGAAGTTCAGTTCGGTGATAAAATTATCGCCTCATCGGAATTTCAAATCGTAACAAATTATGACGACACAAGAAGTATTGTGGCTCGATTATCAAGAGAAAGGCACATTAAAAATGCAGGGATTGCACATGCGATAATTTCAAAATTGAAAACCGCTCAAATGATGGGCAAACGAAAGAACCCTATCCCCGAGAAAACAGCATTAATAAAGCTTGCATTATATATATTCAGGCAATCAATCGGGTCCAATGCAAAAATCGATGGCTACGCAAGGAATATTTTATTAGAACATATTAGTTATTTGGTAAAAGATTGAACATCACAAAGCCACAAATATACCGAATAATCCAACCGCTAGAATTACAATCGACAATATCATCCCAATCACACTCACCCAGAGAGGATATTTTTTGCGATATGTAATTAAAAAAATTATAGGGTAGATAATCAACAATACTAATAATGCTCTATATCCCCAAATTAGAAAAAATAACGAGATAACAAAAAGCAACAAGGCTATAGTTCCGCTAATTGATGTTTTATTTTTCATTTCCCTCCTTAATTTTATTTTCAACATTCATTATAAAACAAACTGATCAATTTATCTAGCCGCTTGGGCTAACTCGCAAACGTAACACTTTCTTCGCGACCGCGGAAGAATTGTTACGTTTTTCTTCTTGATATGAATTCTAGAAATTATTTTTTATTTACTAAGTCGTTCAGGATTCGCCAGCGACGCTGTTTTTCGCTCCAGAGAACAGGATCACCGAGCTTGTAAGCTGCAGTGCCGGAGCGGGGTGAATACTTGTTGACGTAGGCAAGAGAAAAATTAACTTTTTTGAAAACTTCTATAGTTTCTTCGAAATCCTTTTCTGTTTCCCCCGGAAATCCAACTATTACATCTGTTGTGATCTTGATATCCGAATTTGCTTTTCGAATTTTGTCGATAATTTTCAAATATTGTGATTTTGTATAGGGGCGATTCATTGCTTTCAAAATTTTATCCGATCCGGATTGGAGCGGAAGGTGAATCTCTTTTTTGACTTTTGGCAATATCGCAACTGCTTCAATAATATCACCTGCCATGTCCTTTGGGTGGTTCGACATAAAAGAAATAATGAAATTGCCCGGGAGATCATTTAAATCTTCCAGTAGTATGGCAAAATCAGATTTACTTTTAAGTTTTGAGTTGAGATCCCTCGACTCCGCTCGGGATGACTCCGCTGCGTCGCTTTTGATCCCGAAGGGACCCCCTTGGGGCTTTGTCTTTTGATTTATTTTGTATGAATTTACGTTTTGCCCCAAAAGCATGATTTCTGACTCACCACGATGGATTAGCGCCTTTACATCTAGTATGACATCTTCATACGGCCTCGACTTTTCCCGTCCGCGAGTATAAGGTACAGCACAATATGAACAAAAATTATTGCACCCAATCATAATAGGCACATAATTGCTAGTATTGCCTGCCCCGAGCGCAGTCGAAGGGTTGAATTTTTGGATTGTTAAATTGCTGGATGGGCCTACATCTTTAGGCAATAATTTAGCAAGAGATTCAAAACTAGATGAATCGAATAGCTTGATGCCCCTACTCGTAAATTTCTTTTTGTCGCTATCAAGAATGCAGCCACCGACCAGAATTTTCTTATCCTTCCAATTTTTTATCCGGCCAAATATGCGGTCGATTGCAGTTTGCCGTACAGAGCAGGCGAGGATAATGACTATTTCTGCGTCTGCCGGTTTTTTAGTTTCCAAAAAATCAAGCTGGTCGAGAAAATATTTAACTCTCGCGCCATCCCATTCATTGTATTGGCATCCAATTATCCAAAGATAATATTTCATCTGTAATTACAAAATGCCTGAAATCAGGCATTTTGTAAATTTATTTATATCAAATTATTCTTCTTTTTTCTCTTCAGCCGGGGTTTCTTCAGAACCTTCAGCAGTCTCAGCTTCGCCAGCTTCTTCACCTTCGGCTTTTTCGCCTTCAACTTCGACAGCTTCCACATTTTCGACAACTTCTTCGTTCAGAGCCTCAAGCTCTTCCTCTGATCTCGGTGGCTGGACAATAACAACTACCTCTTCCGGATCATCAAGGATTTCGATCTTATCCGAAACTCGCAAGTCTCCCACTTTGATATTTTGTTCAAAGTCGGTCAAGACCGAAACATCAACATCGATGTGGTCCACAAGATCGGATGGCAAACACTCTACTTCGACAGCGTCTTTGTTCATGATCATGCTGCCTTCCTGGTTGATAACAAGATCGGTTTCTCCGATGATTTCAAGAGGAATTTCAGTTTTAATCTTTTCTTTAAGATTAACCTTGTAAAAATCAATGTGTTCGATTTTCTCAGTCACCGGATTTGTTTGAATTTCATGAATAAGGACTTTGATCTTCTGGTCTCCAACGCCAAGATCGACAAGGTTTGACGATCCCGCGTCACGGAAAAGCCTGTTAAATGCAGTTTCGTCTACAGAAATATTGATAGGATCGAAACCTTTTCCATAAATTATTGCAGGAATTTTTCCTGCGTTTCTTATTTTTTTTGCGTTCTCTTCGCGCTTTTCAGCACTAAAGGTAAAATCTGTCATTTCTGCTCCCAAAATGATGAGTATATATCAGTGCAAAAGACTAAATCTCCTGCTTGAAAATTTCCTGGAATGTCCCCTTAAATTCTTTTAGGAACTTGTGAGTTTCAATTACGTCGTTTGAAATAATTGGATCACCCGACTTGTTGGTAATTGCAGCCTTGTCATTCAACATGACTGTTGCCAAAAGGGGCATGTGATCTTTACACAAAAGTTCGAGGAAACAGACAGAATCAACAACCCCTCGAATTTTTATGTCATCAAAACAATACTGCTTGCCGCATTGAGGGCAACGGACATTTTTCTGAACGGTGCGGATCAAATTCGACAGGTCATTGTGATTCATATCTTAACGCATTATACCCAATTAAACCTAAAAAAGTCAAGTGTGATTCTACTTCATCTTAGATTCCAAAATTGTGATTGAGTCGCGAATTTCAGCTGCTTTTTCAAATTCCAAATTTTTAGCAGCTTCGTACATGTCACGCTCAAGCTCAAAAATCTGTTTTTTCTTTTCACTTTTTGAGAGTACAACAAAATCTTTTTCAATAAATTGTAATTTTTTCTCTTGTTTAATTTCTTTTTCTTTCACTGCTTTCTCAATGCTTTTTGGAATAATTCCATGAACTTTATTATATCGATCTTGAAGTACCCTTCTCCTTTGGGTTTCGGAAATTGCATACTTCATTGACCTGGTGATGGTGTCGGCATACATGATCACTTTGCCATCTTTGTGCCGTGCCGCACGGCCAATGGTTTGGATCAAAGAAACAGAAGATCGTAAAAATCCTTCTTTGTCAGCATCCAAAATCGCCACAAGCGAAACTTCGGGCAAATCCAGACCCTCACGTAGGAGATTTATTCCGACAAGAACGTCAAATTCACCCAGCCTCAAGGAGTGTAATATTTCTGATCGTTCCAATGTGTCGATATCAGAATGCAAATACTGAACCTTGATTTTTTTCTCAGCCAAAAAGTCAGTGAGTTCTTCTGCCATACGCTTAGTTAGTGTGGTAACTAAAACTCTTTCATGTTTCTCCGTTCGCTTTTCCATTTCAGAGATCAAATCATTTATTTGGCCTTCTGTTTTTCGAATCTCAACCTCCGGATCCAAAAGCCCGGTCGGACGAATTAATTGTTCAATAACCGCTGGATAATCCTTGTGCTTACCAGAAACTTCATTATCTTTGGTGCTTTTTTCAATTTCATACTCGTCCGGCGTTGCCGAAGTATATATTGTTTGGCTTATTTTTTTGTAAAATTCAGGAAATTTAAGCGGGCGATTGTCGATTGCTGCTGGCAACCTAAATCCATATTCAACCAGCTTTTCTTTTCGAGCCCGATCGCCAGCATACATACCCCGAACCTGAGGAATTGTCATGTGAGATTCATCAATCACTAAAAGAAAATCTTTGGGAAAGTAATCGATGAGCACATTTGGTGGTTCGCCAGGATTCCTGCTATCAAAATATCTTGAATAATTCTCAATACCGGAACAATAACCGACATTCTCAATCATCTCAAGATCATAATTTGTCCTTTCTTCTATCCTTTGGGCTTCAAGAAGTTTTCCATCTGATTTAAATTTTGCAACCTGTGCCTCAAGATCTTTTCGAATTTGTTCCGTGGCTCGTTTTTGAATATTTTCCGGAGTGATAAAATGTTTCGCAGGAAATACCTCAAATTCCTCCAAGTCTTGCAATTTACCTCCGGTAACCCAATCGATTTCTGAAATTCTTTCAACCTGATTGCCAAAAAATTCCACTTTAATGGAGTTATTCGCATAGGCGGGAAATATTTCAAAGGTATCACCCTTTAGGCGAAAGGTACCACGTTTGAGCTCCAGGTCGTTACGGCTGTACTGCTGGTTGGTTAATTTTTTCAAGAACTCGTCACGGGAAATATTTTCACCAATTCGAAATGTAAAGTTTTCTGACCGATACAATTCCGGCGAACCGATGCCATAGATGCAGGATACCGACGCGACTATAATTACATCTTTGCGGGTCAAGAGCGCATGAGTGGCTGCGTGGCGCAATCGATCAATTTCATCATTAATTGATGAATCTTTTTCTATATATGTGTCGGTCTGTGGTATATACGCTTCGGGCTGGTAATAATCATAATAAGAAACAAAATAATGAACTGCATTTTCTGGGAAAAATTCGCGGAATTCGTCTGCGAGCTGGGCCGCAAGAGTTTTGTTGTGGGCAATAACAAGTGTCGGTTTCTGCACTTTTTCAATAACATTTGCAATCGTAAAAGTTTTTCCCGATCCGGTCACACCCAAAAGGGTCTGATGCTTTACTTTTTCATCAATGTTTTTTGCCAATCTCTCGATGGCCTGAGGCTGATCGCCCATTGGCTTAAATTTTGAATGTATTTTAAATTTCATTTTTTGTGTTCATTCCGCCATTTTTCGATTTCTGCATGATTTCCGTTCTGCAAAACTTCAGGTACTTTCCACCCATTATATTCCACCGGTCGGGTATATACTGGATAGTCGGATTCATCGCCGTTCATAAATGATTCGTTGGCAGCAGATTCCTCTTTGATTACACCCGGAATCATCCTTGATATTGTATCAATCATCACCATTGCCGGAAGTTCTCCACCGGTTAGGACATAATCGCCAATTGAAATTTCTTCATCAACCAAATGCTCGTGAATTCGCTGGTCAAAACCTTCATAATGCCCGGCAATAAGTGTGAGCTCATCATATTTTGCAAGCTCGATAGCCTTCTTTTGATCAAATTTCGTGCCAGTTGGAGTTAATAAAATAGTTCTTACTTTTTTTCGATTTGAGATTTGCCCGCCCTGAGCGAGGCCGAAGGGAGATTTGAGATTTGAGATTGCGTGATCGACAATGTCGACGCGCAAAACCATCCCGGCGCCACCACCATACGGGGTATCATCGACGGTTTTGTGCTTGTCGATGGCAAAATCGCGCAAATTTATGAGGTTGATATCGATTAAACTATTTTTCTGAGCACGTTTAAGAATACTCTCAGAGAGAGGCCCCTCGAACATCTTTGGAAATAATGTAATGACATTGAATTTCATATTTGTCCAAAAATTATACTTGATTACTCGTAATTTGTCTATGATAACAAAAAGCCGCTAAACAATTGAGCTGTGGCGGCTTCTTGTATTGAATGTATTATCTGTGCAAATCTGACCCAAAGGGTCCCCTTCGGGGTGAAATAGATCTGTGAGCGTCTATTCTTCGTCCAGTACATCTCCGGGAATGTCAGACATCTCATCGTTTTTTTCTTCTACTTTTTCTTCTGCAGATTCTTCAGATTTTTCGTCTTTTCTTACGTGATCAGATCCCTCTGGCTCAACAATCTTCAGGTTAACTCTTGCATTATTTTTGGCCCCGAGAACTCGAAGTAAGGTTCTAATTGATTTTGCAGTTTTTCCCTCTTTACCGATAATTTTACCCATATCAGCAGGATCAACGGTAAGCTCGATCAAGACTCCCATTTCATCAACAGTTCTCGCAGTTGAAACCTTATCCGGATTGTCAACAATTGCCTTAACCACGTCTTGCACAAATTGCTCGTCTCTTTCCATAAAAATCCTTTCTTGCTTGTGCCCCCTCGCATTATTAATGAATAATAATTATTCCTTGCTCGTATCTTCTGCTTTTACTTCTTCATTTGTCTCAGTATTTTCAGCAGTTTCAGCCGGGACCTCAGTTTGAGACTCGGGTTCCGTTTTTTCTTCTTGTGGCATTTCGGTATTTTCCGATTCCTGCGTTTCTTCGGCCGGTTCTGCTACTGCGTTATCCCCCTCAACTTCGGCTTCTTTTGTTTCAGCTGCCGGTTTGGCTTCAGCACTTTCTTTCATGGCCTTTTTTGTCTTTTCTCTGCCATATACTTTGTTTATTTTGTCGCTTTTTTTCAAAATCCCCAAATCCGCCATTAAATTGCGAACGGTGTCTGATGGAATTGCGCCTTTTTCCATCCAAAAAAGAGCCCGATCTTTGTCAATAACAATCTCTTTGGGCTGCAAAATTGGATTATAGTGTCCAATTACTTCAATAAATTTTCTTTTAACTGCTCTTCTTCTGTCGGCCACAACCACGCGGTAGGCGGGACTGTTTTTCTTGCCAACTCTGGTTAATCTGATTACTACCATTATCCTTCTCCCGATTTTCTTATAAGACTGCTCATAGATTAACAAATTATTCTGAAAATGTCAATTCCTCTCTGTATCCATTTTTAAAATCATCATAACTCATTTCATTCTTACCGGCCGGTTTGACACGATCGATAACTAAATGCTTTTCTTTATCCAGATGGGCAGCCGTTATCTGAATTCTTTTACCCTTAATATCAGTATATACTCCTGGCCAAGGATAAAATGCTCGAATCATACGATCAACCTCAACCCCACTGGTTTCCGGTACCACTTCCCCGTCTAATTTTTTAAGAATTTTGGTGTAAGTCGCTTTTTTTTCGTGCTGAATCACTGGTTTTATGTCACCAGTTATATAATATGGCAAGGCTGTTAATAAAAGTGAAGCACCCAGCTCAGAAAGATAATCGTGCAATATCTGATAATTTTCACTTCCCGAAAGCTTAATGCTCGTCTGGGCAATAATCGGGCCGCTATCTACGCCTTCATCAATTTTAATTATCGATACCCCAATTTTGTGGTCACCATTCAAAATTGCGCTTTGGATCGGAGTTGTCCCTCTGTATTTCGGAAGTAATGAAGGATGAATGTTGAGTGTTTTGTACTTGGGAATTGTAAATATTTTTTTTGGGATAATAAAGCCAAAATCTGTCACGACACCCAAATCCGGCTTAAGTGATTTTATCTGTTTGAAAGCCTTGTCGTCTTTGAGTGTTTTGACCTCAATTACAGGGATTTTTAATTTATTTGCAAGTAGTTTTATATTGTTCGCATCAACTTTTTTACCTCGTGCTAGTTTTTCCGAGCTACCCGTTATCACAGCCTTGACTTTGTATTGTGGATCGCGATGCAAACTTTCGAGAGTATGGAGACCAAAATTTCCAGTTCCAAAAAATACCACCGATACTTCCTTAATATGATCGACAAATAGTGTTGAATTTAAGTGATCAATTTCATGCTGTATAACTCTGCCCTGGATGTTATCAGCGCTAATCTCAATCGGTTTTCCATATCTATCCTGCCCAGTGACAGTAATTTTCTGAGGTCTCTTTATGACCAGTTCCATGCCCGGAAAAGAGAGGCACCCCTCCACCATTTTACATTGTTCGCTTGAAGCTTTTTTAATTTTGGGATTGCACAAAATTGTTAATGGAAATTTTTTGTAACCTTCTTCTTCGTCTTCTTCATCTGTTTGATATTCACAAACCAAAATTTTTTTTGAATGTCCAACCTGTGGAGCAGCCAGGCCAATTCCATTGTGTTCTCGCATCGTATCCACCATATTGTCAATCAATGTCTGCAATTCCATATCAAAAGACTCAACCTTTTCAGTGGCCTCTCGTAATACCGGTTCTCCGTCTTTAAATACTTTTAACTTCATCTATTAAATCCTTTCGGATGGCTTGTGTGCCAATTCCAAGCAGTCTTCGCCATATCGGCTAGAGAATATTTTGCTTTCCATTCAAACATTTTTTCAGCTTTGTTGCTATTTGCGACCGAAACTGCCGGATCACCGCTTCGCCGACCAACAAAGCTGTATGCAACTTTTTTGCCCGATGCTTGATTAACAGCAGCAATTACTTCAAGAACAGTCGAGCCTTTACTAGTTCCCAAATTGAATGTGTCAGAAACAGAAGTTTTGAGCAAATAATTCAATGCTGACACATGCCCAGCTGCTATATCGGAAACATGGATATAATCTCGAATGCCAGTTCCATCAGGCGTCTTATAGTCGTTACCGAAAACCTTTAACTCGGGTATTTTTCCAAGAAGATGTAAAATACAAACCACCATGAGTGTTGTCGGGTTGGCCTTGTCTTCACCAATCTCACCTTCCGGATCAGCGCCGCAAACGTTGAAATAACGCAATACAATTGATTTAATACCAGATATTTTATCATACTTTTTAAGAAGAACTTCGTCAAGCATTTTAGATAAGCCATAGATTGAAAGTGGGATTCTCAATGCAGCCAACTCCTCATCGGAAAGAGCAATTTCTGGCCGGTTAGCGTATATACTATTATATGCGGCAATAAATTTTTGGAAGAATTCTTCACCCTCAACATCAGCCCCTTCCCACTTACCGGCAAGAAGGTATGATTTTTCCGGTTTAAACCGTTCAGTGTAATCCTCAACAAAAGGAATTTCTTTCTCATCCTCCGGATTGCCATATGTGGATGCAGTCGAGGATTTGATAATATATTTACACCCAACTTCAGACATTACATCGAGCAAATTGACAAAATTTTCGACGTTATTTTTAAGATATTTTTCCGGTTTCTCCATTGATTCGCCGACAGCGAGATAAGCTGCAAAATCTATAACTGCATCAGGTTTGTGCTTTTTGAAAATCTGTCTTACTTTTTCTTTATCGGCAAGATCACAAAGTTCAAATTCCGCTCGTGACTCAATCGATTCTTTGTGTCCAGTCTCTAGGCTGTCGAGTACAACCACATCAAATCCGGCATTCTTGAGTTCTTTAACAGTGTGACTCCCAATATATCCGGCACCACCGGTGACTAAAATCTTTAGCATTTTATATTCCCGTTAATGATTCTATTTCATTTTAACAAAGTTATTAGGTTTAAATCCAGTTTATTCTATAGCATATCGATCGGATCTACGTCCCAGATGACGTATGGAAATTTATGATAAATTGCGGCCAATTTTTCACTGGGTAATTTTGATATTTTTATTATGGCATGAAGCCGACATCGGTTGTTTAATTTCTGAAAAAAACACATGCCGGGACCGATAAATTCTATGCCAGAAATCTCTAGCTCTTTCGTGATTTTTTCAATTTCAGATCGGGCTCTTTTTTCATTTCTGTCCTCGGAAACGATTCGAACAATGTGTGAAAATGGAGGATAATTTAGTTTTTTTCGATGATTGATTTCTTCAGAATAGAATTTTTTATAGTCATGAGTTGCAGCATATTTAATCGCCCTTGACCCGGGCCAATAGGTTTGAATTATCGTCCGGCCGACATTATGGGTTCGGCCAGAACGGCCGGAAACCTGAGTTATGACTCTAAAAGTCTTTTCACTCGAACGAAATTGCGGAAGATGCAGGCCAACATCAGCGGAAATTATTCCGACAAGGTCTATCCCCGGAATATCAAATCCTTTCGAAAGCATCTGGGTTCCGATGACGATATCAATTTTGTGATCTTTCAGATCCCGATAAAGCTTCTTATGGTCTTTCTTGTTTTTAATTGTCGTTGAATCCACCCGAAAAATTCTGGCCCTGGGAAATAATTTGCATATTTCCGCCTCAATTCTTTCTACTCCTGAACCAAATGACTTTATCTTCGAGCTTTTACAATTTGGGCACTTAGACGGTGTTGAAATTGAATAATCACAATGATGGCAACGAAGATTTTCGTATTTTCCTGATCCGTAAGAAATCAGCGGGATATCGCAGTTTGAACAATTTATCACCTCGCCACATTCACGACAGGAGGTAAATGTCGATTGACCGCGCCGGTTTAAAAACAGGAGAACTTGTTTTTTGTTTGAAAGGGTTTTTGCAATTTCTTTTTGCATCCTTTCTGAAATCGGTGAATAATTACCGGACCGCATTTCAGATTTCAAATCAACAACTTCTGCTACCGGCATTATCAATTTTTGATATCGCGATTTAAGCTCAAAAAGATCATATATGCCAGAATCGGCCCTAAAGAATGATTCGACTCTTGGCGTAGCGCTTCCAAAAACTAAAAGAGCATTGGTTTTTTTTGCCAGAACCTCTGCGACCTCTCCAGTATGGTATCTTGGCGCATGGTCCTGCTTGTAAGCCTCCTCCTGCTCCTCATCAACAATAATTAAACCGAGGTTTTTTGATGGAACCAAAAGCGCTGATCGTGGCCCGATAATAATTCCTTTTTTGCCTTCGTAAAAATTTTTATAACAATAATATTTTTCCGAATCCGAAAGTCCTGAGTGCATGAGGCAAATATCGTCACCAAAAACTTCGGAAAATCTTTCAACCGTTTGCGGGGTTAAGATAATTTCTGGCACTAAAACAATTATTTGTTTGCCTGATTTTCTAGCCTCCTCAGCCAGTTTAATATAAACTTCGGTTTTTCCCGAACCTGTTACACCATAGAGGAGCGCTGGTTTTTTATTCTTGTCAGCAAATTTTGCTTTCAATGATTCAAATATTTTCTTTTGTTCTTCTGAAAGTGTCTTTGTTTTGATATCGCAATTAACGTTTGTTTCTTCCATACGGGGCCGGCTAATCACAGGTGGCATAAATAATGAAATTGACTCACCCAAAGAACAAAGGTAGTAAGATGAAATCCATTTTGCAAGATCGATATAGTGATTCGGCAATGAAAATTTTTCTTCAACCCTTTCGATGTCTTTGGTTTTATATGCTGGCTTCTCCTTATTCAAACCAATCACAACACCGCGAATTTTCTTATCACCAAACGGAATATATACTATTGAGCCAATTTTAATTACAAAATCCTC
Organism: Patescibacteria group bacterium; assembly: GCA_041674405.1. NCBI lineage: Bacteria > Patescibacteria group bacterium. Next base: position 19,879 of record JBAYVT010000003.1, read on the forward strand.
TGGAATATTATAAGAGTAGAATTGTTTTTCTTTTGCAGTTCTAATTTCTGGTACAACTTGAGCAATCATTCGGATACCTGAAAGTCTACTACCAGATAACCAACACCAAAAGGATGCTCATACGATAAGACCTCTGGTTCAATTTTTTTCTGAGCAATAGCGCCCAGCGCAATTAAAAGCGATCGATAACCACACTCTCCTGCAGCCTCCTGCATATCTTCGTCTGCATAGATAATTTTTTCCGGATCGAATTTTTGCAGGCTATTTCTAACAAGATTGTCAAATTTTTCCGGAGCACCATCGATCCCGCCAAAATTGTTTTGATGTTTGTGGGATAAATCGCCGGAAGCAATAATTGCGATGCGCCTCTCATCTTTTTCGCAAATTTTACCGATTATTTCCCCAAACGAATAATGGGCCGCGCGATCGAGCATCGAATATCCAATCGTTACAATTTCAATTTTTGCTGAATCTTTGGTTAAAAAGTAAAGCGGAACCATAACCCCATGGTCTAAAACATAGTAACCATCATCGTGATTTTGTGTTTCAGCCGGCACTTTTTCTTTTCTTGCACCATTAAGAATATTATTTGAAAGCTCAATATTGCCGGGAAATGACATCGAGATTTCTGGGGCATTAAATTCTCCAAAATTACCGGAAAACCTGGGAGCCATTCCAATAGTCATCGCGTATGGATTTAAATTCCCATGAGGTGAAATGATTAGAACTGAATCAATATCATTTTCTTCAAACCTTTTTGAGAGCTCTAACATCGCTTCTTCAGTTGGCTTAACTTCTTTTAGACTTTCTTTGCCAATTTCCGGAATAAGGAGTGGTGGGTGAGGAACAAAAGCAGCGAAAACAATCATTTGTCATCCTTTCGGGATTGAATAAAATCCCGATATGTGCTATTATTTGTTGATTCAATCATTCATAATAATCATATGCGCAAAGAAGCCATTATTGCAATAATCGGACGACCAAATGTCGGCAAATCAACGCTTTTCAACCGCCTGATCGGGAAGAGAAAAGCAATTGAAACGCCTACCCCTGGCACAACAATCGATCGCCTATACGGAGATCTTTCTTGGCAAGGTAATAAGTATATACTGATCGATACTGCCGGAATTGCGGCAGCAGGAAAAGATGAACTAATAAATGCTGCTCTGATCGGAGTCGATCTTGCTCTCGAAGAAGCTGATTTAATAATATTTGTTGTCGATTCGACCACCGGCATAGATCCAAAAGATATTGAAATTGCCCGAAGATTGAGAAAAGCCAAAAAACCTGTGGTTTTGGCAGTGAACAAAGCCGACAATGTCGAGAGAAGTGAAAAAGCATTGGATTTTCGTCGTCTCGGTTTTCCTGATCTTGTACCAGTTTCAGCAATCTCCGGAAAAGGATCAGGCGACCTACTTGAGACAATTTCAGATCTTATTCCCAAAAATGCAAAAAAAACTGAAGGAAATAAAAAATCTGATTTCAGCCTGGCAATTATTGGTCGGCCAAACTGCGGTAAATCAACACTTCTAAATGCAATTGCCGAATCTCCAAAAATGATTGTTTCCAATATCGCCGGCACAACCCGCGATGCTGAAGAACATATTGTCAATTACAAAAGCAAGAAAATTAAACTCACAGATACGGCAGGAATCAGAAGGAAGAGTAAAATTCCCTACGATTCAATAGAAAGTTACGCACTCCTACGTTCTCTTCGTGCGGTCAAAGAAAGCGACGTCGTGGTTTATATGATCGATGCGATAGAAGGAATGGCATCAATAGATCAGAATATCCTGGGTGAGGCCAAAGAGCTTGGCAAATCGATTGTTGTTGCCGTAAATAAAATTGATCAATGGAAAAACCCCGAAGAAGAGATGGCAAGATTCCTCGGCGCCCTGACAAATTCACTCAATTTTATGCCCTGGGTGCCGGTAGTTTTTATCTCAGCCAAGGAAGAAACTCATATCAGAGAGATGATGAATCAAGCAATCAAAGCTTTTGAGAGCCGATTTATTGAAGCTGATAATGAAACTCTAAAAGAAATTCTAGAAAATGGAAAAGCGACTCATCCCGAGCTTTCATACATAAAGGAACTATATTTCGAGCGAACCAACCCTCCGGTTTTCAAAGCAAAAATTTGGAAAAAAGAAAAACTTCACTTCTCGCACAAGAGATTTCTTGAAAACCGCATCCGTGATTCTTACGGATACGAAGGCTCGCCAATCTTTATTGACTGGATCAAGATCAAAAAATAGCTTAATTTGCGACGTAAGAGATTCTATGCTCTATCCCAAAACGGTCAAGCGGTTTGATAATGAGCCAAGCACGACCGATGATATTTGTTTTGGGCAAAACCCCCCATTCACGCGAGTCAGATGAATGTTCTCTGTTGTCGCCCATGACGAAATATTCTTTATCTCTTAAAGTGATCGAGTAAATTTTTTCTCCGGTTATTGTTTGTGTTCCGGATGGCAAATAAGCCGATTCGTCCAACATAAAGCCGTTTGGATGGTCATTATTAATAATTTTAATAGTATTGTTTTCTATTGTAACCGTTTCACCAGGAAGTCCGATAACCCGTTTGATAAAATTGACTGAAGGGTTTTTGGGATATTTAAAAATCACTACATCCCCACGATTTGGCTGATATAAGGAATAAGTCAGCTTTTCAGCAAGTAAATACTCTGTATCGATAAAATTTGGCATCATTGAGCTACCCTCAACCACAAAAGGCTGGATCAAAAAATACCGAATTGCGAAAGCAATAACAAATACAACAATTCCGGTTTTAAGAAGATCCCATAGAAAATATAAAAAATCCCTTGCTGGCTGATTTTCTATTGGCATGTTATTTAGCTCTTCACCATTTTGTTCGAATTTCTTTTCCACTGATTTCCTTCACACTTAATTCATTCCTAACCATTTTATCTTTTATTGACATCATTGGTCAACCTTAATGTATAATGATGGTGGGCGACAAAAATCGTTTTTTTGTTATATGATAGGAATTTCACTTTTTAAAATTGGTTCGGCAACCATTTATACTTACGGGGCATTCCTAGTAATAGGGGTTCTTCTTTCGTGCCTAGCGATGTTTTTCATGGCTCGCTCCTCCGGTAAGCAAGCTGCATATTTATTGGATTATATAGTATATACGGCATTATTTGGGATTATCGGAGCCAGAATTTCATTTTATATAATATACCATTCACAATTTTCAAGCTTTGTAGATATCTTCAAAATCTGGCAAGGCGGTTTAATCTCATATGGCGGCTTCATTCTCGGCATTATTGCTTTTATCCTAATCGTAAGAAGTACCAAAGAAAAAATTCTCCCTTGGCTTGATATTTTGATTGTGTCGGCACTTTTAGGCTTGGCAGTTGGAAGATTTGGATCATTTCTATCCGGTGAGCTAGCAGGAATTGCCGCAACAGGATCGTTTGCGATTAATGGCTTATATCCGGTCACTTTATTTGAAGCAATATGGAATCTGATCATTTTTGCATTTTTCTTTATTTTCTTCATGCTGGGCAACTCAAGAATAAAGAGCGGGGTTATTGCCGCTCAAGCTCTTGCCATGTATTCATTGGGCAGATTTTTTATTGAATTCTATAGGGCTGAGGATAAGATTTTTATTGGATTATCCATAAGCCAGATAATATTAATTGTAATTTTTGCATTTGCTTGTATCTTATTTATTAAACAAATTAGTTTCAGGAAAAAAGGAGCCAGGAATGCTTGAAAAAAACTTTTTGGAGCAACAAAAGAAATCCCTTCTTGCCGAGAAGGAAAGGCTTGAAACAAAAATAAAAGAACTGAACAAATTTCCGGAATATGGCGAGAGTGAGGATGACAATGCAATGGAAATGGCGGATTTTGAAAGTAATTTATCAATAGAAGAGCAATTAAAATTTTTATTGAAAAAAATAAATGATGCACTTAAAGCGATTGATGACAGCACTTATGGCACTTGCAAAAGCTGTGGCGAAGCAATAGAAGAGGGCCGGCTTGAGGCAATGCCGTATGCCGAGCTGTGTGTGAAATGTTACAAAGATTCAAAAAAATAATCCCATATCTGATAGTTGCTGTAGAAATAGTCTGCTTTTTCTTGGCAGACTATTTTGCAATCTGGCATGCAGATTTTTTACTCAATAAGAATTTTATTTTTGGCAGTTTTACCGGATTACTTGTGCTTAATATTGCAATAATTATCTTGATTCTCTTTGCTTTTATTCTCATTCGTCGGTATCAATTCGGAATTGGCTTAATTCTCGCCGGCAGTATTTCCAACCTACTCGATCGTATATTCTACGGCGGCGTGATCGATTATTTCCGCCTGCCATTTCGGTTCCCCGCTTTTAATCTCTCTGACATATCGATCTGCTTCGGGGCATTCTTGATAATTCTGACAATCCTGTTTGGAAATAAACTTACAAACAAGACTTCTTAGATTTCAAAAAAGCTTTTGCTCCAATATCAGTACGGAATTGCATTCCCTCAAATTTTATTTGATCAACCGCCTGGTAAACGCTATCCAGAGCTTGTTTTAGAGTTTTTCCGGTTGCTGTCACACCAAGTACTCTTCCGCCAGAGGTGCATATACCACCATCTTTGATTTTCGTTCCGGAATGAAATACAACAACATTCGGAATTTTTTCCGCTCCATCAATGCCAACGATCGGAATCTCTTTTGACTTACTAGCCGGGTAACCTTTGGAGGCAATTATTATGCAGGCTGCGAAGCCCAATTTCCACTTCACATCCAGATCTTTTAATTTGCCATCGATACAAGCCTCAATAATTTCGATCAAATCAGAGTCGAGCAGCCGCATGTATGATTGGGTTTCTGGATCGCCAAATCTGGCATTAAACTCGAGAACTTTCGGTCCGTCTTTCGTCAATTTCAACCCGGGATACAAGCAACCGGCATATTCAATATTTTTCTTTTTGAGCCCTACTAAAACTGGCTTAATCACTTTGTTTTCTGCCCATTTAAGATAATCCTTTCCTGCCCAAGGCACAGGAGCATAAGTTCCCATTCCGCCAGTATTCGGACCTATATCGCCATCGAAAATTTGTTTGTGGTCTTGTGAGGTTGGGAAAATAACTGAAGTTTTTCCATCGGTTATGCAATGGATAGAAAGTTCCTGGTCCGATCCCAAATATTCTTCGATAACAACCGAATCTCCGGAGGCGCCAAAAGCTTTCTCAACCATTATTTTTTTAAGAGCAGCTTTTGCCTCTTCTAGACTATTGCAGATTGAAACGCCCTTACCCAAAGCCAAGCCGTTTGCTTTAATAACAATCGGCATATTTTGTAATTTAATATAAGACAAAGCTTTCTCAAAATTATTAAAAGTCCTAAATTTAGCGGTGGGAACAGAAGCAGCCTTCATCAAGTTTTTCGAAAAGATTTTTGAAGACTCAATCCGCGCGGCTTTTTTGCTAGGGCCAAAGATTCTCAATCCGGCCTTCTGAAATGAGTCGACTATTCCTAGGGCGAGCGGATCGTCGGGACCAACAATCGTAAGGCCAATTTGATTACTTTTTGCAAAATTGATCAATGCCTTAAAGTCTGTCGACTTAATATCAATATTTGATGCCAGCTTAGCTGTTCCGCCGTTTCCGGGTGCGACAAAAATTTTTGCGACTCTGGGGGATTGGGCAATTTTCCAAACCAGTGCATGTTCTCTTCCGCCACCACCGATAACCAATATATTAATCTTCTTCTTCATAACTCTATTATAGTGGTAAATTTGAGAATCAAAAAACCGCCTCATAGATCTCGGCGGTTTTTTGCAAATATCTGAAATTGGTTCTTATTTTACTTCGGCGACCAGCTTTTCCATTACTTCAGGATTGTTTTTGGCAAGGTCAGCAAGGATTTTGCGGTTTAGATCTATCTTTTTCTCGGCAAGTTTGTGTATGAACTCGGAATAGGAAATCCCCTTGTCTGAAAGAAATGCATTGATTCGGACGATCCAAAGTGAGCGGAATTCTCTCTTTTTCACTCGTCTGTCACGATATGAATACTTACCAGCCTTAAGGACTGCTTGCTTGGCAAGCTTAAAAACGGACTTTCTTCGTCCAGTATATCCTTTTGCCGCTTTGATAATTTTTTTGTGTTTGGCATGTCTTACCGTGCCACGTTTTACTCTCATTGTTCTCCTTTATAGGTATGGGGCAAGTTTTTTAACTTTCTTGATATCTGCAGTTGTAACTCTTTGCGGCACCTTCTTGCGATCAGATTTATGGGTAAGGAGGTGGGAAACCGCAGCTTTGTCTCGCATCAAAATACCAGATCCGGTTTTTCGGACTCGTTTTACTGTTGCTTTGTGAGTTTTAAGTTTTGGCATGTCTAATCCTCTTTTTCCGATTCGTTTGATTCTTCTCTAATTCCCTTAACCATCGCATTTAGCATATTTCCTAGTTTACCAGGCCTAGATTCGTAAATAAGGCCAGAAGCTTGTGAAAATCTATCAAATACATTAATCGCATTTCCTACAAAGGCATTCTCCCTGCCACGGAGACGCATTGAAACTTTGATTTTGAATCCTTTGTCGAAAAGTTCCCTTGCCTGTTTTGCTTTGTATTCAATATCATGGTCACCGATATTGGCAGTAAGGCGTATCTCTTTTAGGCCGGTTTCTTTTTGTTTGGCTTTGTTTTCTTTGTCTTTTTTAGCCAATTCGTATTTATAGCGGCCAAAATCCATAATTTTGCATACAGGCGGGCGAGAAGTAGAATTTATCTCCACAAGATCAAGCCCTTTTTCCTTGGCAAGGCTAATAGCCTCGGCGTTGGATATTTCCCCGAGCTTGTTTCCTTCTTCGTCTATGACAAGAAGCGGTGAGAACCGGATATTTTCATTGATCCGGATAAATCTGTTCTTGCTAATTCTGAACTCCTTTTTTCCTTTTTGCAGCCCTAAGAATAACAAAAAGTTGGCGAAAAGTCAACAAACAATTAATAGAAAAAAGAGATGTGAAAAAAGAGATGTGAAAAACTAGGAAACTGGCTTTGAAAATCCAGATTTCTCAGTGCAAATTTTTCGATACCCAAGTTCAATCTTCAATATGCTTACCAACAATTAACCTCAATTTTTCATCCGTACTTTCGATATATTGTGGAGTTTTTGATATTACTGACCCTCCCGATGTTATAAATACCGACTTATTGGTAAAAATTCTCATCGATCTTGCGCGAAAGGTGCTAATATTTTTTTCAAGTATTTTATTCAATGTAAACAAACCTGATATTTTTTCCAGAATACCATTTTCATGTTGAATATCAGATTGGATTGTTACGTCCAAATATTCCGGTTTCGGTTTTTTCACATTGGGTTCAATATTTGAAATCGTCATTTTGCTGACTTTTGCCTGAACTAGATAACCCTTGAATTCGATCGTAATTTCCGTGGATTTCTTAAGTTCGAGCTCGGCAGATGTAATAAAATGCCTTCTGTTTCCAGTCATGCCAAGATTAATCTCTTTGATTCTGCGAAATCTTAGAACATCGATAGCATCTCTTGGATTTCTAACCCCGATAACATTTTCGATTTCGGCCGATGCCTCGAGTGGAATTATTCCCATGGCTTCTGGTTTACCAACCATTTTGTCAGCTACTTGATTTATAATATCATCAGAACCAACCGCGACGATTGTTGAATATTTTTTTCGCAGTCCAATCTCAGCAAGCTCTGAAGCTGATTGCACACCAGTTACATAAGTGAATTCACCAGAAATACCAATATGGGCAAGCTGGTCCTTGATTGCTTCAACCTGAGTTTTCTTCTTACATTTTTTCGGATCAAAAATATAGTAGTACATCAATATATCTAAAAACTAATATCTAATAACTAAAACCGCAGGAAATATTCTTGAATGACCTAGCAACTAGTCACTAGAAACTAGAAACTACTTTTTATTTTTATCCCAGAAGCCTGCCTTGGGAGTGCTTTCGGCTATTACTTCATCTTTGAGTTCATCTTTTTCAGTTTTTCCAGGGGTTTCTTTGGCACCAGCCATAATACTATTTCCATTGAAAATTGCACCTTCGCGAATAATCAGGGTTTTGGTTTTAATATCGCCGGAAACCGCTCCGGTCGGATCGAGCTCAACTTTTTCAGTCGCTTCCACCACCCCATCAACTTTGCCCGAAACCAAAATATTTTTGGCCATCACCGGACCCTTCACACTCGCAGAAGAACCAATGGTCACATTTTCATCGCTCTTAATCTCCCCCTCGACATTACCATTGATCTGAATCGAACCCTTGTTTTTCAAGTTCCCCTTGACGCTGACATCCACACCAATGATTGTGTCTGCTTGTTGGGCTTCCATTTTGCTCCTTATGATTGATTAGTATTTACTATTTTCTTTACTAAATCATATCACAGATAAATTTTCAAAGAAGGGGATAAATATGTTGATAAAACTTGTACCGCTCGCCCATACCAGGGGCGAGCGGTCAGTCAGTGTCTGGTAACCCCCAGATCCGTATCCAGAGGAAAAGGAACAAAGTAAGAAATAGGTGCTGCGTTAGCACGGAGCCAAGGGAGAAATATGTGGCTCCGGCTCGCCGAAAGCGGTAGAGGTCACGATAGCGCATTATGCCGCCGCCGCCGATGATGGGGAATCCCTTCGGCAAAACACTCCTCAAAGTCGTGATCGTTTCGCGGGCAATCTTCTGGATCTTGCTTCCCGAAACGGCGCCTTTTACTCCGAGCCATCGCTCGAGCGGGGAGGGTTTGTTCCCAAAGATGCGTTCCCAGCGAACGGTATTGATAGCGCTCACGGCCTGTATATAACCTTGTCTCGCTGCACAAGCAACTGCCTTTATTTGCCGCTCGTCAGCGGCAATTTTGGCAATGACAGGTCGTGGGAGGAACCTGGCAACCCTCAGGATTCCCAAGAAGTCGATGGCTTCGGCGACGTTCGGGCATGAGAGATTAATCTCGAACGCCAGAACGTGCCTGAACCACTCCGGATGAAGCTTGTGGTATTTTCTCACAAGCCGAACCATCATAGCCATTTCGGCCGGAGACTTGGCATGAAGTGATACGATTACGTCGTGCCGCAGCCTAGGAAGAATGACCAGTAGAAGATGCAATAACCCTTTGTTACCGAGGGCCATAGCATTGACACAACTTTCCATTCCCCACAGCATACGGAGGGCTTTCCACGGAGGATTGCCTTTGTTAGGTAGGTAGGTGACGGATTTTAGTACCGGAATCATTGCGACCATCCAGTAATAAATCCGCTGCAGTGGAATCCAACCCATGCCTGTCATCCCCATCGCGCCAGAAGCGACGATGAGTTTTTTGGGCAGAAGCAGTGTCTTACTCATCGACTCACTTCCTTTGCAATGTTGTCGGTGCCTCGAAAAAAGTATATTCGAAAATCCGAAAGATCACAAATGGATGATTATAACCCTTGAAGAATCTTGACAAATGGTGTATAATTGCATAGATTTTTGCGAATCAGAAAGTATATATGGATCAAATCAAAATACATGGTGCCAGAGAGCATAATTTAAAAAATATAAGCCTTGATATACCAAGGAATAAGCTTGTTGTGATCACCGGATTATCCGGTTCGGGCAAGTCTTCCCTCGCCTTTGATACGATTTACGCCGAAGGCCAGAGAAGATATGTTGAAAGCTTGTCATCCTATGCAAGGCAATTTTTGGGCATAATGCAAAAGCCAGATGTTGACTATATTGAAGGATTATCTCCGGCCATTTCGATCGACCAGAAGTCAGCGTCTAGAAATCCAAGATCAACCGTGGGAACAATCACTGAAATTTATGATTATTTAAGATTACTTTTTGCCCGGGTTGGAATTCCACATTGCCCGAATTGCGGCAAACCAGTTTCTCGTCAATCGGTTTCTGAGATTACAGAGCAGGTTTCAAAATCAGGAAATAACACTCGCCGAATAGCAATTTTAGCACCACTTATTACTGATAAAAAAGGTGAACACAAGCAAATTTTTGAACAAATTAAACGCGGCGGCTTTGCTCGCGTCCGGCTTGACGGCACAATTATGGACCTTGAGGAAGCTGAGAATCTTGAGCTCGATAAACAAAAAAAACACTCCATTGATGTTGTCGTCGATCGCCTTATTATTGAACCCCTCGACCTTGCTCGAGGTAAAAAAGGTATTGACGAATCAAACCGGAAGCGCCTCTTTGATTCTATAGAAAAGGCTCTCGAAGTTTCGGGTGGGAAACTTACCGTTTATAACTTTGAAACCGATAAATCAAAGTTTTATAGCGAGAATTTCGCTTGCGCTACTTGTGGCATTTCAATGCCAGAGTTAGCGCCGCGATCATTTTCTTTTAATTCTCCTCATGGCGCTTGTTCTTATTGCCAAGGACTCGGCACTCGCCGGGAAATTGACCCGAAGTTAGTTTTGCCTAACCCAAAATTATCAATTCTGGAGGGAGCAATTCGCCCATGGATTCGTTCGACTTCGAATTCAACCTGGTATTTTAGAATTATGGAAGCTGCTGCCCGCGCACACAAGGTTGACCTTGGTAAACCTATTAAGAACCTGAGCAAAGATGATCTGAGGGTAATTTTATTTGGCACAGGTGAAGAAGAATTCAATGTCCGAGGATATATTACAAAGTATGAAGGTGTCATACCCAACTTAATGCGACGTTATAAAGAAACTGATTCCGATTATGTAAAACGAGAAATTGAAAAATACATGGTTGTAAAAACTTGTCCATCATGCGGTGGAGCCAGATTGCGTCCGGAAGTATTGGGTGTAAAAATTAATGACAAAAATATTGTTGAAATTTCTCAAATGACGATTGAAAATTCGGCTGCTTTTTTTGATTCACTTGATAAAAAACTTACTGAGAGTGAAAAAAATATTGCCAAGCAAATTATTAAAGAAATTTCCCAGCGTCTGAATTTCTTAATTAATGTTGGCTTACCATATTTGACCATCGATCGAAATGCTGCCACCCTAGCAGGTGGAGAAGCACAAAGAATTCGCCTGGCAACCCAAATTGGTTCTGGCCTCATGGGTGTTTTATACATATTGGACGAGCCTTCGATTGGCTTACATCAGCGCGATAACGGAAGGCTTTTGACAACACTTAAAAATCTAAGAGATCTCGGAAATACCGTTATTGTAGTCGAGCATGATGAGGAAACAATGGAAGAATCAGACTATCTCATTGATATTGGTCCTGGTGCCGGTGAGCACGGCGGAAATGTTGTGTGCCAAGGCACACCAAGCGAGGTGAAAAAAATGAATGGATCTGTGACGGCTGATTATCTGTCTGGTAGAAAAAAAATTGACATACCTAAAATCCGCAGAAGCGGTTCGGGAAATTTTCTGGAAATTATCGGAGCCGAGGAAAACAACCTTAAAAATATTGACGTGAAAATTCCATTAAACGCTTTTGTTTGTGTCACAGGGGTCTCGGGTTCAGGCAAATCAACATTGATCAATGATATCCTAGCCAAAGATCTTTCGCATAAATTTCATCGATCTCAAGAACTTCCTGGAAAACACAAGGAAATAGTTGGATATGAAAATTTGAACAAGATTATCGATATTGATCAGTCTCCAATTGGTAAATCTCCACGCTCCAACCCCGCAACTTATACTGGGGCTTTTACCCCAATCAGGGAACTTTTTGCTAGCACCCAGGAAGCAAGAATGCGCGGTTACAGGCCTGGTAGATTCTCCTTTAATGTCAAAGGTGGACGCTGTGAAAAGTGCCGCGGTGATGGCGTTATTAAAATAGAAATGCACTTTTTGCCCGATGTATATATAACTTGCGAGGAATGTAAGGGCAAAAGATACAATAAAGAAGCTTTAGAAATTCATTATAAAGGTAAATCGATTGCCGATGTGCTAGATATGACAGTTGAGGCAGCAACAGAATTTTTCAAAAATATTCCGAATATATACCAAAAATTTGTGGTCTTAAGTGAAGTTGGTTTGGGCTATGTTAAGCTCGGACAGCCAGCAACAACTCTTTCTGGCGGCGAAGCTCAGCGAATTAAGCTTGCTACCGAACTTGCTAGGCGCGGAACTGGAAAAACCCTCTACATTCTCGATGAGCCGACAACCGGCTTGCATTTTGATGATGTGGGGCGGCTTTTGAAAGTTTTGAATGCGCTTGCGGACAAAGGCAATACTGTGCTTGTGATCGAACACAATCTTGATGTAATTAAATCAGCTGACTATATCATAGACATGGGCCCAGAAGGCGGGGACAAGGGTGGAAAAGTTATCGCCAAGGGCACTCCCGAAGAAATTGCCAAGTCAGAAATTTCTCATACCGGCACTTATCTTAAGAAAATATTGAAATAATTTTTCTGAAATTAAAAATGTAGGAAAATCGCCACGATCGCGATAAAATTCCTACATTTTTATTTGAAATAGATATTGCCCACATTTGCTAAATAAATTTTTATCTGTATAATTTATCGTATATTATCGTATAAGTTATACTTTTAGGATCAAAATAATGGAAATCAAAAAACAAACTTACATTTTTTATGATGTGGACGGCACATTGGCACAGCCCTTTCAGTCACCTCCAGAGAAATTAAAAAAGGTGATAAAAGGTATAGACAAGGCGGGAATAAAACAAATTCTTTGTTCCGGAAAGAACAAAGAATATTTGGCCGGAATGGCGCGCAGCCTCGGAATTGAAAGTACTTCGCATATAATTGCTGAAAATGGCGGCGTCATTTACGATTGGCGGAAGATGAAAATTCATTATAAAAATCCGGATGGAGAAAAAGTCAGAAAACATAAAGAGAAAATTTTGTCCGAAATCAAAGGCAATAAATTTGCCGAGGAAGCAAAAGAAACTATTGTTACCATATTTATGGAAGATCTTGATAAAACTCCGGCGTTAGCAAAGAGGATTACTAAAGCGTTAAATGATCCAGACTTAGCTATTAAACACTACAAAGACGGGGCGATTGACGTTTTCCATTCAAAGGTGAACAAGGGTAAGGCCCTGGAATATTATTTTAAAAATTTGACTGAGTCATCCGATGCACAAGTTTTCACATTTGGAGATGGTGTCAACGATCTTGAGATGCTCGAGTTTGGAACCCCTGTAACATTTGCTGATGCCCACCCGGAAGTGATAAGGGCAGTAAAAAATCGAAATGGACTTGTCTCAGAAAAAGATGGCCCTGATGGCGCAGTCGAGGCTCTATCCAATTTATCTTCGGACGGGCTGCTCCCGGAGGCCTTCAACCACATCGGATTTGCTTATCGTCCCTGGGGCAGCTGGGAGGTTTTGTCAACCGGTGACGGATTCAAGGTAAAGAAAATGGTTGTAAAACCTGGCCTTAAATTAAGTTTACAGAAACATAAACATCGATCTGAACACTGGTTTGTTTTTGAGGGCACTGCAACCGTTACACTAAATGGTTCTACCCTTAAAATTAACCACGGTAATGACATTTACATCCGAAAAGAAGCGATACATCGCGTTAGCAATAGGGGCAAATCTGATTTGGTAATCATAGAGGTCCAACGGGGTAAGTATTTAGGCGAAGATGACATTGTGAAAATTAAAGAATAAATGTACTAGATTTATCCACATTGCATGTTCGGTATTTGTTCGGTATAGTTCTAGCATGGACCTAAAGAAAAAACCCAAAGATTTTTCAACTCTTTTTCTCGATATGAACGCTTATTTTGCCTCTATTGAGCAGCAGGTCAACCCACCTCTTCGCGGCCAACCTGTCGGTATCACGCCCTATACCGGCCCAACCGGCTGCGTAATTGCGCGTTCATACGAGGCCAAGGATTGGGGAGTGGGGACGGGGGACCTGGTCCGCGATGCTAGAAAAAAATGCCCCAAAATCCAAATTATCGAGGCACGACCAGCGCTTTATCAGCTCTATCACCGGGAAATTTTGAAAGTTTTGAAGGCTCACTCTCCGTATGTCACTCCCCTTTCGATTGACGAATTCTTAATTCATCTTACGGGCAGTGATTGTTCAGAAGTAAATTCGCTCAAGATGGCGGAAAGTCTGAAGAACGGAATCACAAAAAGTGGCGACTACCTAAAGTGTTCAATCGGTATCGGTCCAAATTATTTTCTTTCAAAGGTAGCCGGAGAGTCAAAAAAACCAGACGGCCTTACTGTTATAAAGTTAAATAAACTAGATGAATTTTACAAACATTTAAGATTGCGTGATTTACCAGGAATTAATCACAGAATGGAAGCCCAGCTAGCGCATCGTGGTATATACTCATCTTCTGATTTTTTTCAAGCAAATTTAGTTTCCATGTCGCGAATGTTCGGCCACATTGGCAAAACCTGGTATTACCGATTGCGTGGATATAATATTGATGAATTTGAAGTCAAGACTAAAACCATCGGGCACTCGCATGTTTTACCACCGGATTTCAGGACTCGTAATCAAGCAGTGGCAGTGATCGAAAAATTAGTAGCAAAATCCGGCTATCGGCTTCGCAATCAGGGCTACTTTGCTGCCGGGGTTGCTATTTCTGTTGGTTTTATGGAAGGCGGAGGGTTTCACAAGACCAAAAAGTGCACCGCTTTTTCTGATAATCGGACATTTCTCCTGGAAGTAAAAAGTCTACTTAAAAATTGCCAAATTTGGCGCACACCGCTTTATGTTGCCGTCTCTGCCTTCAATTTATCTCGGCAGACGGGGCGGCAAATCTCGATCTTTTCAGAAATAGAGCGTTCACGACGGATTTCCGAAGCGATGGATGAGGTGAATGATGAGTTTGGTGCAAGCACGCTGTTTACCGGCTCGCTTTTCCCCGCAAAAGACACAGCGCCTGATCGCATTCCATTTGGGAGAGTAAGATATGAAATACTCAATTTTTGAGTATTTCATAAAATTTAAATCCCAAACTAGGATTTAGGGGTTAGAATTTTGCTTTTTGTTATTTTATGAACTAGAATATGGTTGAAATATTAAATCTAAACGCGGAGGTAACATGGGGAATGTTCATTTTGGCAGGTGGGCGTTTGTCGCTGGAATGGTATTGGCAGTAGCAGCAGGATTTTTCACAATTCCGTATGTTCTTACAATTTTGGCAATCTTGGGTTTGGTTGTAGGATTTATGAATATACGCGCCAGAGAATCCGAAAGATATTTAATTGCCGTAATTGCTCTCCTTATTATGGGTACTGGAATTTTAGAAGCGCTGTCTGCACTGGGTTCGCTTTATGGCCTTGGCGAATCAATCCTAACTAATCTGATTTCATTTATAGGCGCCTCCGGTTTGGTGGTTGCAGTAAAACAAGTTGTCACAATGGGACAAGGCGAGTAAAATCACGTCAATTTAGAAAAAAGGATCAGCTGATCCTTTTTTCTTTTTCACAAGATCGATATAATATTTGCACATGACTATCACAATATTTATTCTACTTTTGTTGTTTCTTCTTGCCGGAATCGCCGGCACGTTTTTGGTGGTTTTACCGGGAATTCCTTTTATGTTCATTACAGTCCTTGCCTATGCAATTTTTGACCGCTTCCATCGAATAACCGGGTGGAACATACTTTTTTTTGCCGCTTTGACCTTAGCCTCATTATTCATTGATTATCTTTCGGGGATTATGGGTGCAAAACTTTTTGGTGCTTCAAAATACGGCACGATTGGAGGAATTATCGGCGGATTAATTGGTCTTTTTGTCTTTCCACCATTTGGAATTTTCATTGGAATGTTTCTGGGAGTGATAATTTTCGAGGTAATGCTTTCAAAAAAATCAGTCACGAAATCAGTAAAATCCGGCACCGGATCGATATTGGGCTCCATCGCCGGCATTGTCATCAACCTGATAATTGCCCTGGCATTCCTCGTCAGTTTTATAGTTCTATATTGGAAATAATGTCGAAAGATTATTTACAACTTAATAAAGAAACCTACGATCGCCTTGCAAAAGAATTCCAGGATAAGATTGGAAGCCGTCTGTCCTCCGACAAAAGAGTCGTTGAGAGGTTTGTTTCATTTTTACCGACACCGAGCAGTAACATCAATATCTTGGATATTGGACCAGGCAATGGAAATATGAGCATGCTGCTATCTGAGCTGGGTTATAATGTAACGGCTATTGAAATTTCGCCAGAGATGACCCGAGTTGCTTCAAACAACGCACCCAAGGCAAAAATAATTACAGATGATTTCTTGAGCCACCAATTTGATAAAAGTTTTACGGGAATATTGGCAATTGCCTTTATCCATCTTTTTCCGAAACAAGACTTATTTAGGGTATTAAATAAAATAAAAGATTTACTAGAAAATGATGGAAAGGTTTATTTTTCTACAACTAAGCATCGGAATTCCGAGGAAGGGATGTTTTCAAAAAATAATTTCAAGGATAAATCAAAACGGTTTAGGCATAAATTTACAAAAGAAGAGCTCTGGGAGCAGTTAGAAAAAATAGGATTTAGAATAATTGATTATTCTGAAGATATAGGTTGTGAAGAAGAAAATAAAATTTGGATGAATTTCATCGTTTCAAAATAGATTTATCTTAGTGTCCAGCCACCGTCTACAATAATGGTTTGGCCAGTGATGTAGTCAGCTTTGCCTGAAGAAAGAAAAACAGCCAAATTTGCAATATCTTCCGGCTGGCCCATGCGTGCCAACGGAATGGCCGAGATAGTTTGTTGTTTTGTTGTATCGTCTGATTTTGCACCTGGGGTTTCAATCGCACCCGGAGCTACTGCATTCACATTTATCTTTTTTGGCGCAAGCTCGACCGCAATAGCGCGGATAGAGGCATTGATACCCCCTTTTGTTGCGCAATAGTGAGCAAGTCCGGAAAATCCAACGAAGCCAGCAATTGAAGAGATGTCAACAATTTTACCTCCGTTCACCATTTTCTCTGCTGCTGCCTGAGTACAAAGGAATGTTCCCTTCAGATTTACCGCCATTACCTTATCCCAATCCTCCTCTGTAAGCTCGAAAAATGGCTTCATGGGGTATATGCCGGCATTATTAACTAAAATATCAAGCTTACCAAATTCAGAGATGGCTGCTTCAATCATTTTGTCTACGTCAGCCTTGCTCGAGACATCGGTTTTTATTGATTTTGTTACATATCCTTGCGAATTTAACTTTTGTGCGCTCTCGGCAGCGGCCTCTTCGTTCATGTCAGCAATTAAAACTTTAGCGCCAGATCTTGCTAATCGTTCAGTAATGCCCAGACCAATCCCCATTGCCCCGCCTGTTACGATGGCAACCTTATCTGTTAGGTCGATGAATTTATCCACTTCCATATATCCTCCGTGTTAATATTCCAGATCATTATATATCCAAAATATATTTTTCGCCATGTACATTCTCGGGTTTGTCGTTCAAAAACAAAGCACATAAGTTAATATTGATAGCAAAAAAACGTAACAATTCTTCCGCGACCGCGTAAAAAGTGTTACGTTTTATTCTGAGATCAAATCTTCCTTAAACAAAATTCCACGATCAATGAATTCTTCAATAATATTTTGTTCTCCCTGAAAAATTTCCGAGATCATAATTACGACATTTTCAGAAACTCCAAGCCTTTCAGATAATTCCGATATCTCCCGCGTGCATTCAAACGGATAAACATGCACGCTTTTTTGAATCTGAATAAAGCCAGCGTTTTTAATTGCTTTACGAAAAATATCTCTCTCATCCCGCATCTTCTCGGGAATATCAAATATTACAACTCTCCATTTTCGATCCCAAATCTCCGATCGTTTCACCCGAATATCAAAAGTCATTATTTTTTTGATATGGTTAATTCCCCTGGGTGTAATTTCAAGATATTTTTCTTTATCCCGGGTAAATGATTCAATATATCCGTGCTTTTTGAGATAATAGATCTTTTGGCGTAGATTGATTTTAGAATTTTCGATTTCATCTTTTGCTGCCATAGCTGATTTTCTATAAACGGGGCTTGCTTCAAAAAAAGGCATAACCGTGGCATCGAATAATGCTAAAAGAATCTCTTTCGCGCTCAATTTTGCAATTTCTAAACTTTCTCTTTTTAACATTTGTAACAATTTTATCACGATCGTGATAAAATTGTTACATTTTTGTTTTAGATCATTTGGATTATTATGTTGACACAAAAATAGCTTTGAACGATAATGGTATTAGCGAATTATTCTTGATTAGGAGGGAATTTTCATGCCACTCCCCACATGGGATGTTTTTATTGGGTTGGCATTTGTTATCGGCATTGCTTACGGCTTTATTTTGCGTCGTGAGAAAACGATTACCTTTTTGTGCTCAACATATATAGGCTTGGTTATTGCGTCCTCTTTTTCGCAATACGTTTTTGACCTCTTTAACGGCAACAAAGTAGTAGCAAATCAGGTTTGGATTCATTCAAATGCCTCAACCTCGACCATTTCTATCGTTCTTCTGCTTCTCTCGTCATTTTTCATATCAGGAGCAATAAATTCTACCGCCAAATCTGGTGGTGATTTATCACCCCTAGAAATTATTATTTACAGCGCACTAAACATGGCACTAATTGTCTCGTCAATCATTGGATTTCTGGCCCCAGACAAAAGAGATGCAATATTGGCAGCTTCAAAGATAGGATCTTTTCTATATGGCACGAGAGGACTCTGGGTAATTATCCCTCCGATTGCCCTTGTCATCCTTAATTTTAAAAAGAAATAGGAGTGAGGATGTATTTTCTTTTGCGTTGGATAATAAATACTCTGGCACTTTTAATTGCGGCATATCTAGTGCCTGGTGTTTCATTTTCTGGCTTTTGGTCAGCTTTGATTGCCGCGTTGATTTTTGGTTTGATCAATGCTGTGATACGGCCGATCATGATAATACTTACTCTGCCCGTAAATCTGGTTACGCTTGGCTTGTTTACGCTTGTAATAAATGCCCTTATGTTCTGGCTAGCATCGGCAGTAGTCAAGGGGTTTACAGTAACAGGATTCTGGCCAGCTTTTTTCGGCGCATTGGTTTACTGGATCATTATTATATTGGTTAATCTTATCGAGAAAGCCGATTAGCCAGCCTTGACCCTGACTCAAAAATAAGCTATAATCTGTATGTTTTTGGCGAACAAAAACATGAGTTAAATTCTGGATTGCTAGCTCAATGGTAGAGCAGTGGCCTTTTAAGCCATTGGTTCTGGGTTCGAGTCCCAGGCAATCCACCAAAAAAACTTTGACCTTGCGTCAGAGTTTTTTTGTTGGAATTGGACTTGAACATTTTATGATTTTATTGTATTATTACGCGTGTCCCATGATCATAGCACACTTCGAAACAAGGGGCTGAGCGCATGGAGCCGGTAACAAAGTCTATTGAGAAGATCCTCGACCGGTTGCCGAGTAATCCCAATCCGGGATTCGGCATTGTCCTGATTTGGCTCTTGCTAAGACAGGACACTGGTGGTCGAGCGAAACGGTGCGACAGTGACCAGGAAGATCTGACGATTGCGGCCAAAATGATCGTTCAGACCGGGAATGTCTTAGCATCCCTTGGGCTGATCCTGCACGCACAGCAGACCGAACCTCTGAGGGAGGTATGCAACGACGAAGTACTCGCAGCAATACCCCCACGCGTGGCTACCAAGATTCATGAGGAAATCTTGGGTGCTGCAACTTCTACCCTGTTGGGAATGAAGACCGATCGTCAACGGCGCTTTCACGTTAGAGACTATATCGCTCAAATTCCCTGCACAAATCCTCAAGACGCGGCCGAAAAGCCGCAAGAACCGCAACCTACATCGAAGTAGAATACGAAGTACCGGTCGCTCCAGCTCACAAGCTGGAGCGCCGTTGTTTTTACTCACTTCTTAGAACTTTTATAAAAACATCGGATGGAATATTTACCTTACCGATCATTTTCATTTTCTTTTTCCCCTTTTTCTGCTTGTCAAGAAGTTTGTTCTTACGAGTGACGTCGCCTCCATATAGCTTGGCAGTCACATCCTTGCGCATAGCAGGAATTCTTTCAGAAGCAATGATTGTGGCCGAGATTGCCACCTGGATTTTAACTTCGAAATTCTGGCGCGGAATAAGATCTTTTAATCTTTCAACGATTCTTCGCGCTTCCTTCTGTGCTTTTTGCGAATTAATAATAAAACTCAGCGCGTCGACACGATCCTCAGCAATCAGAATATCGATTTTAGATAGGTCCGCACTACGATAATCAATCATCTCATAATTAAGAGAGGCATACCCGCGAGAAATACTTTTTAGCTGGTCATAATAATCAATAATAAGTTCAGCAAGCGGAATTTCATACTTTATAACCACCCTATTATCATCAAAATATTCAGTATTTTTGTAAATTCCGCGCTTACTTTGCGTTAGATCCATGATTACACCAATGAATTCTTTCGGAGTAATGATTTCGAGAGTAGCCCAAGGTTCAAAAATTTCGCGGTATTCGTGCGATGCTGGTAGATCGGCTGCCTTTTCAACGATCCTTGCCTCCCCATTCAACATTGTTAATTTATAAATAACAGTCGGGCTAGTGATTACAAGATCAAGGTCAAATTCGCGTTCAAGGCGTTCACGAACGATATCGAGGTGTAAAAGTCCAAGAAATCCGCAACGAAAACCATGGCCGAGCATTTCTGATCTCTCGGCCTCGTACGATAGCGAGCCGTCATTTAATTTAAGCTTTCCGATTGCCTCCTTGAGCTCGGGATATTTGTCCGAATCGGTACAGAATATCGAAGCATAAACAAACGGCTTAACTTTTTGATAGCCCGAAAGGGGAGAGACTGCTGGAATTTTTTTCTGCGTAATGGTATCGCCGACAGACGCTTCAGAAACTTCTTTAAATCCGGTTACAATATAACCAATTTCGCCCGATGATAGGGGAGAGTGGGGGAAATATTTTGGTTTAAAATAGCCACACTCCTCTACTTTTCCCCCACTTTTAGTCTGCATCAAAAATATCTCGTCATTATTTTTTATTTCGCCCGAAAACACCCGGACATAAGCAACTACTCCCCGATAGGGGTCATATACCGAGTCAAAAATTAAGGCTCTTGTCTTCTCTTCTCCCTCATCATTGGGTGCTGGTACGCGTTCAATTACTTCTTTCAAAATTTCTTCCACTCCTTCGCCGGTTTTTCCCGATGCATAGATAATTTCATTTTCACGACAACCAAGAACTTTGATAATTTCATGAGCAACTTCTTCCGGACGAGCTGCCGGTAGATCAATTTTATTTACAACCGGTATAATCTCGAGATCATGGTCTATCGCCGCATAAAGTGTCGAAAGGGTTTGGGCTTCAATGCCCTGAGTAGCATCAACAAGGAGGATCGCTCCCTCAACAGCTGCCAATGACCTTGAAACTTCGTATGAAAAATCAACATGACCCGGGGTATCTATCAAATTCAAAATATGTTTGCTGTATTCCATGCGAACAGGTGCAAGCTTGATAGTAATGCCGCGCTCACGCTCAATATCCATCTGATCAAGGAGCTGCTCTTTCATCTCACGTTTTTCAACCGTGCTGGTAATTTCCAGCATTCGGTCAGCCAGCGTTGACTTGCCGTGATCAATATGCGCGATAATACAAAAATTGCGGATGTTTTTTTCTTCCATAACAGATGAATCTTAGCAGATTTTTACTCGGAAATCGAGTGTCTGGGAGATCAGCCATCTCCTTCAAGTCGAACTGCACACATTAAGAAACGTAACAATTCTTCCGCGGTCGTGGAAGAATTGTTACGTTTTTATATTTAACAAACAAATTAATTACAAAAGAAATTTACTCATGTAATACATTTAATAACTAGGATGCATTTACATTTATTTCAATAAATAAATCAATCTAGTAGTTCGCGGAGAATTTTGAGATTATCTATATCACCCTTGCCCTTTATGCTGGGAGTTTCGAGAATTCCTGGCAGCTCTTTTAGTTTGGGGTGATTTACTATAACCTTAAATCCATTAATGCCGATGTATCCTTCGCCAATATCTGCATGACGATCACGACAAGAAGCAAATGGCACTGCTGAATCATTAAGATGCAAACAGATCAATCGGTCAAGGCCAATTTCTTTGTCAAATTCAGCAAGAGTATCATCGAGCCCGCCTTTAGTCGCAACATTGTACCCCGAACCGAATGCATGAGCTGTATCAAGCGTAACTTTGACTCTGTCGGAATCGACTTTTTTGATAATTTCCCCAAGTTCAGAAAATTTATCGCCAATAATGTCTCCCGCACCGGCAGAATTTTCCAATATTAGGAAAGGTCCCTCCGGGGAAGCAGCAAGGATATTTTTGATTGCCAGCACAATTTTGTCCATCACCTCAGAAAGCTTCCTTCCTTTGGTCGAACCAACATGAAAATTTGTGCCGATAGCGTGAAGTGCTTTGGCCTTTTTCATATCGTCAATTAACGATTTTATAGATGCTTCGTAAAAGAATGGATTATTTGTTGCAAGGTTAATAAGATATATACCATGAATCATTACCGGATCGATTTTCGCTTTTTTATTTTTCTCCACAAAGCCCGCAACTTGATGCTCCGGAATAACAAGGGGATTCCAGCGCTGTGGCGCATTGGCAAAAATCTGCATGCATTCGCAGTGAGCTTCAACCCCGCGATCAATCGCATCAGAGAATGGTTCACGTGTAGAAATGTGCATTCCAAATTTCATATGCTCCTATTCGTCAAAACCAATTCTATTGAAATAATCATAGGAAATATTCTGCCCGTCCAAGAGTTCCAGAACTTTGTATTTCCCTCTTGTGAAAATGTTTCCGTCATCTAAATAATGTGTAGCTTCCAGGATTTGCACACCAGCTAACGGGGGAGATAAAACTCCCTTACCCTTGGTTTCAACGAGAGGTACTTTACCGTAAAGCCAATAATTCTTCTGATCTGACTTCAAAAATGGATAAATCTCTCCGATTTCCAATTTTTCCGGAATACATTCTTCCTTTTTTCTGTTTCCGTTTTTGTATTCGCTAATATTGCGAAGCGCCATATCCGGCGCGAATTCTACCGGTATACCCATATTATTACTTAATTTTACTTAAGTCTCCGTTAATTATCAGCGGATTGATCATCGCGATTTCGAGTGTGTAAGGTTGGTTTTTGTCGATTGGATTAAGCAGAAAAATTTTCTTTTTTAGGAAATAGGCCACGCCAATTTCCATAATTACATTCGTTCCAAGATATCCGCTTATCCCTTTTTTCTCATTGTTGACAATAAGCATTGCATCACTCTCAGCGATTTTATTAAAAAAGCTTCTTATTATGTCATATTCTTTCGAGAGGCGCAGTTCTTCTTCAAAATTGTTTTTGATCGAATTGTCTCTTACATAATGATCGATGTCATCAGTCGTTAAAACAGAATGCCCGGTTTTCTCCAAGTCATTTTTGATTCTCAAGATATCTTTGGCAAAGACCATACTGCCGGCAATAGTAATTTTCATTTTAACTCCTTAAATTCCACTTTCAGATTTTCTAAATTCAATATAGCATAATGGCCGGTTTCGGAGGAGGCGAGTTTGATAACTTTTGTTTGGCCCAGATAGCCGACGCCCCATTTCCAGTGCACATGGCCACAAATGTGGACAAGAGGTGCATCGGAGAATTTTCGTTCCGGCATCATTCTGGGGTCATCAAATTTTGATAAATTAATAATTCCCGGCGGCGGAACATGCGAGAGAAAAATTGATCCGGCAATGGCTTTTTTGTCTACGCTTCGCTCTCCTTCGTATTGTCCCGACCACGAAGCAGGGGAGCCGCCAACTCCCGTAAAAGTCCGGCCAAACATTTCCACAATTTTCCCCTCAAGTGTTTTATATTTTGCAGACACTTTATAGTATGCGCGGCCAAAATCATTATTTCCCGGTACCCAGAAGAGAGGAATTTCGAGCTCGTCAATCATTTTGATAAATTTTTCGGCGTACCAAATCGGTTCGCCCATGTTCACGATATCGCCAGTAAAAAGAAGCAGATCTGCTTTCTCGCCCAAAACTGCTTGTTTGATTTTTTCGAGCCCTTTATTTGATGCATGCAAATCTGAAAAAAGAAAGGCAGTTTTTTCTTTCATAATGCCGTCCCAAGCAGATCTATTTCATGGGGCTTGAGCACGACTTCTTTAACTTCAATGCGCCCGATATCTGAAGTATAAGTGGAAATTTGATCGTCAAAATATTTATTTAAAGCATCTTTAATCGATTGAGGCAAAACAGCAACTCCAGAAGAAGCCTTTGAAAGTTCAATTTTTAATTTGCCATTTTCAGCTTTAGGAATCGCGACTATTGTTATAGGGAACGAAAAAAAACTATCGCTAGTTCTTCCGGAAATATAGACGCCGTCATTCTTGATTTCAAGAGACGATTTTTTAAGGGGAAAGTCAGCCGTACCCACACCCATAAAATTCGCAAGCTCAGATTCTGTTATCGGAATACTCACACTTTCGCCGCTTGTTTTGTCACTCAACTCTTTTACCACCTGGTCAGTAAGATACTGATCTGTATTTTTTCCATCCGAAACAATACCTTGCCGGGAAAG
The DNA here is from genome assembly GCA_041674405.1 of Patescibacteria group bacterium. NCBI lineage: Bacteria > Patescibacteria group bacterium. The sequence goes on from JBAYVT010000003.1 coordinate 44,370, forward strand.
AGATCCTCGCAAATTCCATAGCCCATAAACCATCAGAACAAATAATCCAGTGAAAATAATAAGCATAAATGCAACAAACGGCTTTTTACTTTTTCGCTTGCGGTCGAGTTCATTATAAAAATTGCTAAAATCCTTGTTTGCAGATCCTTTGTCAGCATTTACTTCCGGACGAAAAATATGTGTATCCCGTCCTAAATTTATCCCGTCGATTTTTCGGCCATTATTATTGGACTGGTTCCCCTTCAATTTCTTTTCCATTTATTTTCCGCTTTAGTGCCCATGAAATTTCTTCGAGTTTTAAAACGTAGGAAAGAGCCACAAAAATAACAAAACCGAGAGCTAGTGTAAGCAATGTTTGTTCCAATACCCCGATAAATTTATTCATATTCACCAAATTGGCAAAATATAGCATGCCTTCTCGCGCAATAAAACCAGTAATAGCAGAAATGATAACGATTTTTATGACTGAATTAATTACTTTATTAGATAACATCCCTCGATATTTTGCCACTAGAAGAACATACAGGAGAATTAAATTAATATAGCTTCCGATTGTAAAAGAAAGCGCTAGCCCAGCTACTCCCATTTTTTGAGCCAGGGGATAAGCAATTGCTATGCTTACAGCTACCGTGATTATAGAGATGTACATGGGAGTTTTTGAATTTTTCATGGCATAAAAAGCTCTTGCCAAAAGAGGAATAAGCCCTTGGGCAAGAAGAGAAAGAGAGAAATACCCAAGCGCAAGGGCGGTTGCCTTTGTGTCGCTCCAACCAAAACTACCCGATCCGAGGATAAGACGAATGATCTGAGCCCTGAGTAGAATGAAGGCAACAGAAGTCGGGATAAGAAGATATGAAACTGTCCTGATCGTCCGATTCAAATAAAAAACAAATTTGTCGGTTTCATTTTTTGTAAATGCTGTTGTTAGTGTTGGAAATACTGCGGTTGCAAAAGATGTGCCCAGCACTACCACCGGCATCGTCTGGATATTATTTGCAAAATTAAATGCAGAAATTGAACCGATCGCCAACGCCGAGCCAATCGCAGTATATACTAAAAGCATCAGTTGATTTACTCCCATACCAATAGTTCGCGGCAGCATTAGCCGGATAATTTTTTTAATCGACGCATTTTTATAATCGAAAGAAAAAGTGTATTTGAAACCAAGTTTAAACAATGATGGTAGCTGAATCAGCATATGAAGAACTGCGCCAATTATAACAAAGTAAACTACCCCGATGATTCCAATATTCCTTCCCAAAATAAACGTGCCCAAGATAATAGAGAGGTTATACACAAGTGGGGCAAATGAATAGGCAACGAAACGATTAAACGAATTAAGTACTCCGGAAAATATGTATGAAGCAGAGAAAAAAATCGGAGTTAACATCAAAATCCGAGCAAGCTCTGTAGTTTTTTGCATTTTTTCGAAAGAAAAATCCGGAACAACCAGTGGAGTAAGATATGGCATCAGGAAGAATAAAACAATAGCGGCAAAAATCATTATTACAGCTGCAATATTTAGAAGGATACTCGTAACTTTCCAGCCTTCTTCCATTTTATTGTTGCTGATAAAATCGCAAAAAACCGGAATAAATGCTGATGTTATAGCGCCTAAGATAAGAAAATTGAAAATAAGATCAGGTATACGAAATGCTGCAAAATAGATATCGAGTTGTGAAGTCGGAATATAACTTGCCAAAAAATGGTCGCGCAACATTCCTAGCACATTGCTGATAGTCAGTGTAATAAGCAAAATTGCACTGGCCATGCGAACGCTATTTTCCGAGTGGAAAAAATTAGAGAATCGTTTTATCATACCAGATCATACTTTCTACTATGTTTTCGCCTTAAAATATTTGAGAAAATCTTCTTCGTTAATTGTTTCTTTCTTTATCAGTTCGTCAGCCAATTTTTCAATGATTGATTTATGGGTATCAATAATTTTCTTGGCTTTTTTTCTGCCTTCATCGATAAATCTGGAAACTTCTTGGTCGATTACGGCGGCAATATTTTCGCTATAATTGCGCTGCTCGGCAAGTTCTTTCCCCAAAAACGGCATTTCTTCCTTGTGGCCATAAGTCTGTGGACCTAATTTTTCAGACATTCCAAATTCAACAACCATCTTGCGCGCAAGAAGAGTTGCTCGTTTCAGGTCGTTTTGTGCTCCAGTTGTTATTTTATTTGAACCGAAAAATTCTTCTTCGGCAACGCGGCCCGCAAGAAGTGAAGCAATTTCGTCCTCAAAATAATCTTTGGCTTCGAGCCTGCGGTCTTCTGTCGGCAAATTCCAAGTATATCCTAGAGCCATGCCGCGAGAAACTATCGAGATTTTGTGAACCGGATCGGCATTTGGCAAAATATGGCTAACAACAGCATGGCCTGACTCATGGATAGCGGTAATTTTCTTTTCATGGTCAGACATCTTCTTGCTTTTTCGCTCTGGGCCCATCATCACTTTCTCGATTGCCTCTTCCATGTTTTCTTGGGTTATGGTCTTGCGGCCAGCCCGAGCTGCTAAAATAGCTCCCTCATTTGCTAAATTTTTAAGATCAGCCCCAGAGAAACCGGCGGTTGTGGCGGCAATTCTTGAAAGATTAACATTTTTTTCGATTGGCTTATTTCGAGTATGAATTTTTAAAATTTGTTCACGTTCGCTTCTGTCTGGAAGATCGATAGTAATGTGCCTGTCGAAGCGGCCCGGACGAAGAAGTGCTGGATCAAGTACATCTGGCCTGTTTGTAGCAGCCATGACGATGACGTTATCACCGGTATCAAAGCCGTCCATTTCAACCAAAATTTGGTTTAATGTCTGCTCACGTTCATCGTGGCTTCCACCGAGCCCAGACCCGCGCTGGCGGCCGATTGCATCCATTTCATCAATAAAGACGATTGCCGGTGCGCTCCTTTTCGCTTTAGCGAAAAGATCGCGCACTCGGGACGCACCAACACCAACAAACATCTCGACAAATTCAGATGCGGAAATTGAGAAGAAAGGAACACCTGCCTCACCAGCAACCGCCTTTGCAAGCAAGGTCTTACCGGTACCAGGAGGCCCCACAAGAAGGACTCCTCGTGGAATTTCTGCGCCCAAATCGCGAAACTTTTTTGGTGACTTCAAAAACTCGACTACTTCGCGAAGTTCCTGCTTCGGTTCCAACAGCCCGGCGACATCATTAAATGTAGTTTTGCGCCCCAGTGAAAGACGGGCTCCAGATTTACCGAAACTCATCGCCTTCATATTTTGCCCCTGGGCGGAACGAAGCATCCACCAAAAAAATGCGGCGATCAAAATCAAAGGCAAGAGGGTATATAGAAATATCGACGACCAGGCAACAGATGAGCTTGTGTCTACAACTTTGATATTGACCTTGTCGGATGTAATACCATATTCATTCAAGCCAACGCCATTTTCCTTGTATGCCTGCTCGGTACCTTCGCCCTTAACGTTAGCGGTAACCTGATTATCTTTCACCGTAACTTGGTCGATTTGGCCATCCTGGACCTGTTTCGCAATCTGCGAGATATCAACCTGAGTTGGTGTTTTTGGCCGGCTGGCATAATAACTTCCGACAAGAACCGCTGCTATAAATATAATAATGATCCAATATACTGCACGGTTTCCAGATTTCTGATTCATTAAGCTCCTTAGTCTTCAATTCTTAGTCTTCAATACAATGATTTTACCACGCTCAAGGCTAACCTGTAAATGATGGGGGAGAGGCAAACTTTTCCGTCCCTCTTTTTTATATAGTAGCGTTCGCACGTTTTCAATATGAGAATAGTTAATATCTTCACCGCCACCAAGGTACTCGACAGACAGGCGAAGGGTAAGTCGTGAAAGCGACGGGCTGAGAGTTGCCCATTTTTTATAATTAAGCACAATTTCACTATTACCCCTTTTTTCAATGATCTGCCTAAGTTTATCTTCTGTCACAGACTCAAGGAAATCATAATCGTCCTCGATAGCCCGCGACGTGCTTCCTAGTGCTTCAATAACATTGGGGTTGATTTTTTTAAGCTGTGGAAGGATTCTGTGGCGAATTTTATTTCGCAGAAAATCCAAGTTAAAATTTGATTTATCTGTCCTGTACTTGATATTTTTTAATTTAAGGTATTCCAAAATATCTGTGCGTGAAAATTTGAGTAGGGGACGGATAAAATTTTCACGCTGAGAGGGGATAGATTTAAGCCCCTTTAAACCGGTACCTCTGATTAATCTCTGTACCAGGGTTTCGGCAAGGTCATTTGAATTATGTGCAAGAGCGATTTTGGCCTCTCCCCTTTCGGTTTTTAAAATTTTTTCGAAGAACTCATAGCGGGCATTCCTCGCTTCTTCTTCGCTGGCTTTTTTATTTTTTGGTTTATTGTTCCAGTCAGCTTCAATGAGTTCTACGCCATATTTTTGGCATAGTTTTTGGACAAATTTCTTGTCTCTCTCGCTCGCCGCTCCCCTCAACTTATGATTGAAATGGCATGCTTTTAAATTATTTTTTAATTTCGAGCGTAGAATTGCGAGAATATCAAAAAGGCAGACAGAATCTGGTCCGCCGGACAAGGCAACAATTACCGTGTCGCCTTCCCCTATCAACCTCTCAGCAATGATGTTTTTGTACACCTTGATAATTAAATTTTTTTGTGAGATTTTTGGCATATTTTAGCTCCCAACGCCTCAAAATTCTAGCACAAAATTACGTTCATATCCATAGAAAATGTCTGACTAATTGTTTTTGTATTTGGTATTTACTCTTTAATGAACGTATTAAAACCCTCACGATCGTGAGGGTTTTAATACGTTGCCCCATTTTTCAAGCAATTGGATTGACTTTTCGAACAAAATTTTATATACTTTTTAAGTAATATTCTGCGGGGTGGAGCAGCCCGGTAGCTCGCATGGCTCATAACCATGAGGTCGTTGGTTCAAATCCAACCCCCGCGACCAAATTTAAAAGTTTCTAGTTGCTAGATACTAGTGGCTAGAATTTTTTAACTAGAAACTATAAACTAATAACTAGCGGCAGGGTAGCTCAGATGGTTAGAGCGTGGGACTCATAAGCCCGAGGTCGTGGGTTCGATCCCCACCCCTGCTACCAGCAAATAATATGGCGATTCGCAAGAATCGTTATTTTATTTGTTAAGAAGATCGGATCGAACCCAACCTAGTCAGATTCTTTACGACTCGAGATCAAATAAAGAAGAATATAATATATTACAAGCTCGGCAAGTTCGAGCCAAACAAAATATTGGCACCATTTGACCGGATTGTAATAATCATGCAAAATCCAATGGACTAAGTACAATACCACGCCGCCAAAAATCGGCCAAACCCATCCGAACACGAACCCATTTGCACGATAATTAAAATAGCCATATACAATTAGAAATAAAGCGTAAACGATAAACAAAATCCACCACCAATAGCAATAGATCAGCGAGCTTGTTTCTGCTCCCAGCGCTTCCCCATCCTCCGACTCATCTTGCACAAAATTCCCATTCGGATTTGTTGATGCCTGGATGTTTTCAACTGGTGTGATTTCCGCCAACTGATTGCCAGTACTAAAATTTTGGTTGTTAAATTGGTCAAAGTTATTTGTAGATTCAGATTGGTCTGTGCTCTCGTTACCCACTACGAAGTTAAATGATGAAGTCAAAGTCCCTTGGTAATCATTTCCAACCCCAGCGGGCAAAATAGCAATGAAATCAATATTGACAGAGCTCCCTGGGGCTATAGAACCGACTATCACATTACTTTGGGGACTTTTTGCGATATCAGCAATCGTCTTATTCCAAACAGGAACCCCATATACTCTTGGTTCCAGCCTCAACATATTGGCAAGAGATCCGAGTGGACCATCAGTGGCGATTGAGAAAGAATGTGCGACGTTCCCAGTATTTTCAACAGTTACCGTCTTGACCGTTTCAAATCCTGGCGCAATGTTGGTTTCGTTAAAAAGTGGGCCAGTCCCATCATAGGTAATTTTCAACACGCCCGCATTTACTTCTGCAGCGTTCACTCTATAGGCAAAAACAAAAGTTGAGATCAGGCCAACTATTAGCGAGGCTACCAACAGACACAAGATTAAATTTTGTTTTAGGAAGCTCTTCATCATGCTCCTGGCGTCGGTGTTGTTAAATCAATAAAATCTGAAGCAAGATCCGAATCAAACCCAAGAGAACTTCTCGACAACGAATGACCAGCGGTAACATCGGGACATGCTGGGTTCCATACAGCGGTATCTGTACCATAATTCATTTGATCGACAGTAGTCCCAGAAGGGTTATTTAAGATTATTCTATCTCCGGCATTGCTAAGCCAATCAGTATTCCCGCCAAGGTTGATTGTCACTATATTGTCCCCGCTTGGGTTGCCCCAAAGCTGCCAAGTATTGTTATCATGTGACAACAAAACGAAACCATGAGCCGGAATACTCACATCCGGATTGATGGTTTTAGTATAGTAGTTGTCTGAGATAGACCAACCTTTTATGTTAATTTCGACATCATTTGGATTGTACAATTCGATCCATTCATTTTTTCCCTCGTCACCGTGGAGAGCATCAACATCATAGTAGACTTCGTTAATTACGACTCTATCTGGCGACGGTGTTTCCCAGGTTCCGGTTTGAAAAGTATTATCTGAAACTTCAACTTGATCTGTAAAAACTGCGTTTGTGGCAAAACTTGCCAAACACATTACTGCGGAAATAATGAACGCGCTTTTAATAATTTTTAACATGTCATTCCCCTTTGTTCTTAGTCGTCTTTACGGTCGCCTTTTTCGCCTTTTTGCGATCGGCAATTTCTTTCTTAATCTTGGATATCTCATCATATACGATAATCGTTGCTGGAACAATTATGATTATAATTAATCCTGGAACTGTCCTGGAAAAGCCGATGGGATAACCAATATACGGAACCTTCAAAACCACTTTTCCAACTACATTATCTTGCAGGACATAGAATTCGTCCGGAACACTATTTGCATCCCCTTTGGTCCGGTATTTTACCGTACCATTGTCGGTAGATAGTTCAACAATTCTATGAGTTATCTTTTCGTTGGGCTTTTCAATACTTTTATAAGTAATAATATCATTAACGTAATAATTATTTTCAGACTTCGTTATTATCAAACTACCCGTTTTGATTGCTGGTTCCATTGATCCAGACTGGACGGTTAAAAATCTGACACCCCCAATAGATAATTTTGCCAAAATCGCTGCGACTGCAAACAAAATTACGATTGCAAATACAATCCAAGTAATGATCTTCCAGTAATCTACCTTTTTTACATTAGTCATATTAATTTTTTTCTGCTTTAAAACCCAGTTAGGCCGCTTTCATAAAGCGGCCCTTAAGGTTTTTAAACCTACAGACTGCTTTGAGCATCCATAACTATATTGAATCCAGTTGCAAGACCTTGGACACTATCACCAGTTGCAAGCGGAAGAGTGACCTTGACCCAAATTCTTTGTGACCAACCAGCAGGCATTGGATTGAAAGCAAAAGCACTTGAGTTTATCCTATTTGCGGAACCAGTAATACCATCCAGGGAACCTGAATAAATTAAAGCACCCGATGAATCATTATTTCTCATCTCAACTGTTAGAGCATCATAAAGAGCGTTGTCCATTGTTGTATCTACGTGGACAAAATAATATGCTGGCAACGTCCCGATATTCATGACGTCCATATATTTATTTGTTGTATCACCAGGCTTCATGTTAGAAACCGAGAATGGTAGACCAGCCTCTTTGTTAATTTGTATTTTCAAAGTGCCTGTCGCAAACGAATTCCCATTAACTGACGCTTGGCTCGTAAACACTGCCGATGTTGCCCCAATTGCAAGGGCAGCAACAATTGCGATCACTGATAGACTTTTTACAATTCTTAACATAATAACTCCTTCTTTCATAATTTTGAAATTATTCATAAGGCATCGACCACCCCCAAAGTGGCCTTATGTTAAGCTAACATTAAAAACCAATGAGCACAAACATTCCAAATTGCAAAGACAATTTGTTTTTCATGAGCTAAATATATGCCCGGCAATATATACCTGTCAATAGTTGAGTTCAATTAAAAAAATATTTTATCCAAAGCCTATAATTAGGTGTTTTTATCGTCTTCTCGGTTCTGCCCAGATCAGCAACTTGATCCTCCGGGGTGTCTTTGGGTAACACAATCACTTTTTCCCCGGGTGCCATATAACCCAATTTTGCCCGCGCCTCCTTTTCTTTAAACGACTGGGTCTTGTAATATGCTATTTCCATTTGCAACATCTCAACATCTGATTGTAATTTCGCGACCCTTTGCCTTTCCCCTTCGACTTGTTTATTCGATTCATAATTTACCCAGATACTACGTCCTACGACGAACAAAAGGTATAAAATAAAAGCAAAAATCAGCAAATTGCTGAATGTCATCGGCAAAATTGATTCTATCCTGTCTTTGGTTCTGGCAAAAAAACCTTTCCGTTCCATAATATTATTATACAACAAAGTTTATCCAAGACTAAAAGAAGCTCCGTGTTCACGGAGCTTCTTTTTTGAATGCCTATGCGTAAATTACCATCTTCTGGATTTTTTATTATTTTTTGGCGCTACTTTTTTGGCTGAGTCTTTCTTTACTGGAGCCGCCACAATTTTCTTTTCTTTAACTACAGCCGTTGCCGCAGTTCCTTCGCTATCGCCGCCAAACCAGTAAAAATATCCGCCCGTGGCCGCACCAGCCAACAGAATCAAGATGAAGAGTATGATCCACGGGGTCCAGTTGATTTTATTATCTTCCGAATCATTACTGGTATCCTCAGCGGCTTTTATCTGCCCATTTTGGTCAAGATCGGATTGCTCTTCACCAGAAGGAGCCGCTGTAGCAGCTTGGGCTGTAGCAGGAGCTGTGAAAGAAACAGCCGTGGCATTACTGGTGGTTACACTTGGCCCAACGACCGGAACTGGTGCAGTTAATTTGACAGAAACAACTTCAGAGCTTGAGGTTTCAGTCGCGCTCTTAGCAACAACCTTGACGGAATAATCACCATAAGAAGCAACTGACACATTTTCCTTGTAAGCATTACCTTTATCATCAGCAGCAACCGAAATGGTTTTGGAAATAATTCCGTTCACATAAATTTCGTATGAAGTAACACCGCCACCGACCCCGTTGAAGGAAACATTTATACTCTTTCCATCACCCGGAGTAGCCGCAACAACAGGAGTAGGCAAATAGTCTACATGCGCATTAATTACATTCGAAATCGCCGACTCATTCCCAGCATTGTCGAAAGCTTTTACGTAATAGATAAAATCGCCATTACCTGGCATATCTGTATATTTCGCATCCGTAATCAATGCCAAGTTAAGAGAAACATCGGTTGGGCTTGGGACTTCAGTGCTTAAAATTCTATAAACATTGTACCCGGCAATGCCATTTGCGTCGGTCGAATCACTCCATGCAAGATCAACTTCATTCTTCACTACATTGCCGGCCAAATCCGTAATCGCTGTTGGAACCACGGTGTCGACGGTGAATGACGAAATTCCGGCCATTTTTGAATCCTTTTCGCCATCAGAAGCTATGACATACCAGTAATACTGGCCGTCGGATAATTTATGTGGATTTGTGCTCTGAAAACTTGTAGAAGTTAAGCCGGTTTTGTGAATCTTGGCGGCACTATCACCAACTTTATACACGAATAATTCATAAGTAATGGCGTCATTATCCGAATCCGTCGATGGTTGCCATACAAATTCTGGATTTTGGCTCTTAACATACGAGCTATCTGCCGGCGATGTCATCACGGGAGCAGTTGGGGCAGTATCTTCAGAAACAAATGTCACCTTGAAGTTCACAAACGAGTTGTTGCCATCATCAGAATTTTTTCCTAACAGCTTGATATTAACATCACTCTTTCCATAGAAATGATAATCATCATTTAGAGAATAATAGCCCGATAGCTTACCATTATCTGTGCTGGTCTTATCAGCCTTTTTTGTTTGGTCAATACTTGGAATAATCTCAGTTGCACCTGCGCCTTGTGATATTTCATAAGTAGCTTGGTGCGTGTGATTATTCCACACTCTCCACTCTGCTTCAATTTTATAAATTCCCGGCAGATCGACTGAATTATCCAAGGCATCATCCGCTTCTACGTATGCGCCTACCACACTACCATCAGTGTAAAGTTCTTTTCCATAAGCGTTGGTGTAAGTATGCCACTCAGCTGACGGAAAAGCAGTAACACCAGAAACACCAATAATTTTTTCCGGTGCGGCTGCCATGGCCGGTTTGGCGGTTAAAATTCCTGTATAAAGCGATGCGGGTATCATCAGCATTGTTGCAAGCAGGCATACCACCCACTTTTTAGTTCTTAATCTCATAAAACCTCTCTCATTGTTAAATTTTAATACAGACAAAAAAGCTAACACAAAACGTTAACACTTTAGCAATCTAGATTGTTAAATTCCCTCCAGAATACGAGAAACCTCGTTTGGTCTAGGTCTGCCCTCACTTTTTCGGGAATTTTTGATGATTTCAGCTATTTATTTTTCCTAAAGCAAATTTGCCTTAAGATGAGTTCACTTTCGCCATATCCTACCCATAGTCGAAGTATCACACTTTATCATACTTTTTACTGACCATAAGCAGTGCTTTTCTGGCTGAGGAGTAGAATATCAATCATGTTATCGCTTGTCAAATTTATATTTTTTCTAGCCCCCACCTTATAAATAATAAGTTATCCACAAGAGATATCACACAGTAACAAAAAAGCCCTGAAGGGCTTTTTTGTATTTTTATTCATCTCAATTTTTTTGTTATACATTAGGGAATATTAAAAGATGCAATTTTAGAAACAATATTGTCAAAAATCTGAAGCACAACAGGCTTTTTGCGGCCAAACATATTTGTAACCATATAAGTATCATGCGAACCATTATTATCTTTATAAGCCCCCTTTACCACGCCGATTCCCATGTCAGAATAATCAGGGTTTAAAATATTGTCCCTATGGGCCGGTGATTTCATCCAAGCATTTACTGTGCCTTCGGCAGTATTAAAATCCATAGCAAGGTTTTCTCCAGCATAAAGATAATTATATCCTGCGCTTATAATAAAATCCCACGGGGCAAGATCAAACGCATAGTGTTCAAAATAGTTTCGATTTACCATATCCAAAGACTTATTCTTGGCGGCCTGATCGAGGCTTTTATCAATCCTAAGAGGAATTAAACCGTTTGCAGTTCTTTCGGAATTGATCAATAGCTCAATATTCTCCGGAGTAATTTCTGAGGCAAAAGCACCAGAAATTGAAGTAAAAATAACAATAGCAGCAACAATTAGGCCAAAATATGTTTTGAATTTTTTAAAATTATTTACCATTTTTGTATTTGTTTTATTCATTTTTGTTTTTATTTTGTATTACAGAGTATGAAATTATACTATTATATCAATATTCTTCATTCTTGTCAATCCTAGCCAAGCTGATCTTGTTTAACCTTGAATTTATTAGCATAATTCTGTTATTATATCTTCGTGCGATTGGGCCCATAGCTCAGTGGTAGAGCGCCCGGCTCATAACCGGTTGGTCGCAGGTCCGATCCCTGCTGGGCCCACCAAAATACTTTTCGACTGCGACAATTAGAATGAAATAAAATTTTGAATACGAACAAAGAATTCATGACGCCAGGTAGCCCCGTTTTCGACGATGATTTATATTTGGCGATTTATTTAGTTAAAAGTCAATCAGGGATAGACAGAATCAGATCAAAAGCCGAAAACGATGGATTTAGGGAGCAAAATAATCTGCACATTACCGTATTGAGTGAAAAAGTATTTCTTCCGCTACTGCAAGAATCTTCGCCGGCAAAAAGAACCAAAATCATACAGAAAATAATTTCTCTGATTTCGCATACCGACTGGAAATTTAAACTCGAAGATATTTATTATGTCGCAGGCTTAATACCAGCCGCCAGAACTGGAACCCGTGACGAATATCGAGAATCATACATTAGAACAGTTTGCATGCCAGGATTCAATCAATTTATAGAAAATATAAATAACATTCTTGAATCAAGAATCCCCCTTCCTTTTCCGCATATCACCCTCTTTACAAAAGGAGAGGGCAAAAACCCAAAATATTACGGAATTCCAATAAATTCAAAAGAAGAATTTCAGGGACTAAAGTCGAGACAAATCCGCTAAATAACAATTTTTACATGTTTGATTTGTGTTTAACCGGTGGTTTCTTGTAAAATATTAGTATAACTAGTGGGGGCAAAAGTGACATTCAAGACAAAAAGAATTCTCGAATGGGTAGCATTTTCTTTCTTCGCGCTACTTCTTTTATTATCCGGATCTCTTTTTTTCTATCAACAAACCTATGCTGGAAAAATTTATCACAGAGTAAAAATTGCAGATATTGAATTATCCGGAAAGACAAAACAGCAAGCGATAACTCTCTTGGAGAGCAAGAAAACTAATGTTTTGACAAAAAATGTTACGCTCACCGCAGGAGACAAAAGCGCCACAGCAAAGGTATCCGATACCGGCTTATCGATCGATACAAACAAGTCCGTAAATGAAGCATATGCGGTTGGAAGAAACAATAAATTTCTTGTTCAGATCTATCTTTCCGCTATGACGATTTTGAAGCCAAATTCAATTAATCTGGCTGTTTCGGTAGATGAAGAAAAATTCAATAGTTTTGTTTCATCACAAATTCCTGGCCTGGGTATTGAACCCAAAAATGCGGAGCTAAAAATTGAGAATGGGGTTTTGTCTGAAATTCCAGAGCAATCAGGCCAAGTAGCAAATTCCGGTGACTTGGCACAAAAAATAATCTCTTTAAGTGGAAATAACGATACTACAGAGAGTTTTAACATTCCCCTTGAGACAAATGTGGTCGCACCAGAAATCAAAATTGCCGATTTGAGTTCAGCCGAAGCAGCGGCACAAAAATATTTATCAAGCAACATTGTTTTAAATTATAATTCGCAATCTTATAAACCAACTAAATCGGATATCGGAAAATGGATCGTTTTTTCCGTAAGCGAAGGCCTGTATAAAACGAATCTAGATGACAATGTGATCAAAACCTATCTCACCACCATTGCGAAAAATTTTGAAATACAAAGGGTGGACAAAAAAATTAATGCGGTGGACAATAGCGTAATTGAAGAAGGTAGAGAGGGTTTATATTTGAACAAAGACCAGGCCCTAAAGGATATAAAAAATCAAATTAATTCTCAGAACTCATTCAGCATCGCCCTTGCGACAACCACCGAGGCACCAAAAGAAGTAAGGGTTTTTCCCGCAGAAGGAATCGTGCCTGGCCGTTTTGAAGGTAAATACATTGATATAGACCTAGCCCAGCAAAAATTATGCCAAATTGAATTTAATACAATTCTTGCCTGCTATACTATCTCTTCAGGTAAAGCCTCTACGCCTACTCCGGTTGGCACAAGATACATCCAAGACAAAAATCCAAAGGCTTGGTCAGCTCCATATGGACTCTGGATGCCATGGTGGAATGGATTGGGGGGCGGCTATGGAATTCATGAGCTGCCAGAATGGCCAAATGGTTACAAGGAAGGCGAAAGCCACCTGGGCACGCCAGTATCACATGGTTGCGTGCGATTAGGCGTTGGCTCAGCACAGGTTGTATATGACTGGGCACCGATCGGAACTCCGGTATACATACACAAATAGTCCTTAAAGTCTATCGAGTCACAATACCTTGAGCTCTATTTTGTTACTATTAGGAGCTCTTTTTGTCCGCCGTCGGGATTTTTGACTGACTCAAGAACCGTTTGGTAGAGGTAATAATATCCTTCGCCCTTCCTCGTTCCAGGATCGTTGGTAATAAATCCAGCGCTATCATAGCCCTTGATCACCAGCATATGGTATTCTGGCCCGCCGTTTGTGAAATTTGGGTTGCCCAAAAGCCGCCCGTCAGTTGGGACAATTACCGGTACCCCACTAGCAATTAATCGCTTGATTGAATCAACTGAGTAATCAGATAATACTTCGCCAGATAGTCCGTAAACATTTTGGGCTAATATAAGAGTTTTTTCAGCAGTAAGATCATAGTGCCCACCCCAATTCTTCATCTGCCAATCTACCATAGAGAGAATATCATCGCGCATTGACTCTTTGGACAAAGTTTTTTCGTTTAGATAATATCGAACAATATCGATCGATGCCTCCTCGCAAGCATTCTGCCAAGGCTCAGACCAGTCGCCAGAAGGAGCCTGGGAAGCGAAAGACATCGAGAGAACTTTTTTTGAGGGAATTTCCAGGGGTTTATCTTCTGAGGCAGTTATTTGAGTCTCCCCTAAATTCTTCTCGAGAGAAGACTGGGAAATTTCGGCCTCCGTATTTTCAGATTTTTTGTCTTCAATATCAATTTTTGGATATAGCAAAATCAGAGCAGATATCAAGAGAATAATGCCGAATATTATTAAACGAAGAGAAAAGGCCCCCTCTTTGTCGTTTTTTTTCATGTGGAGATTATAGAGGAATGGCAACAAAAAATCAATCTAAACAATATTCTCACAGAATCTGTAGGTGTACTATAATCGTTCAAAAATTGGACTTATAAAATGTCTTTTGAGGACATAGTGATCGAGTCACCTTTTTGAAGTTCACCCGAAAGAAACTTTTTTGCCAATACATCTTCTAGTTTTTCCTGAATGGCGCGAGACATGGGACGGGCACCCATCTGTGGATCATACCCTATTCCTGCCAGCTTTACGATCGCATCTGGCATCACAATCAGATTGACCCCTTTGTTTTTAGCAACAATATCGGTAAGATTTTTAACCATTAGAGTTGCAATTTTGACTATGTCTTCACGTGTTAATGGAGAAAATACTATAACGCTTGTAAACCTGTTCAAAAATTCCGGACGATAAATATTTTGCTCGATAATATAGTTCAAGAGATCGTTTTTTACTTTTTCATACTCGACTCCCGACTGAACCGATTGGCGTATTAAATTTGCACCAGCATTGGACGTGGCAATAATAATAGTGTTTGTAAATGCTACTTTGCGTCCTGACCCATCCGTCAAGTGGCCTTCATCCAAAACCTGCAAAAACAAGTTCAATATATCCGGATGCGCTTTTTCAATCTCATCAAACAGAAGAAGGGAAAAAGGCCTTTCTCGCACGGCAGTAGTAAGCACTCCCTGTGTTTCTTCTCCAGAAATATTTGATCCGATAAACCGGTAAATGTCTTGTTTGTTTTGAAACTCTGACATATCAAATCTAATCATGCGGCTTTCGTCACCAAAATATGCTTCGGCTAAAGCTTTGGCCGTTTCCGTTTTTCCTACACCGGTTGATCCCAAAAACAGAAAAGATCCGATTGGTTTTTTTGTATCCGTCACACCGGCGCGGGAGCGGCGCAAAGCATTGGCAATGGCATTTATCGCCTCCCCTTGCCCGATCACCCTTTTGTGCATAATGCTTTCAAGATCTAAAAGCTTCTTCTTTTCAGACTCATCAACTTCCCCGCTCGGCACGTCATATTTTTCAGAAACATAGGCCAAAATATCATCTGGAGTAATAATCGTCTCTCCCCTTTCGGATGTTGCTTTGGCCGATGCTCCATCTAAAAGATTGATCGATTTTTCAGGATTTGGCTGATTTAAAATAAATTTATCCGCAGCATGGATGGTTTCTTTGATTGCCCCATACGAGATTAATGAATTCGTATGGTATTCGATTTGAGGAACAATATCCTCCAATATTCTAACCATTTCATTTTTATCCGGTTCTTCAATGGTTACCCTGGTAAAACGCTCGACCAAGACGCCATTTGTAGCAAAATATTTATTGTAAGATGAAATATCGCAGGTTCCAACAAAATAAACCCCAGAACCTTCCAAATAAGGAAGGATGACTTCGGATGCATTTACCCTTCCGGCATCTCCAGAAGAAAACAGATTTTGGATATTTTCAATAAACAGAATAATATTGCCCGCTCTTGTGGCTTCATTTAATATCTCTGTCAATCTTTGCGTGATTTCCCCTCCGCTTACAGCACCCGAAAGCAGTGAATCAATATCAAGTTTCAAAACATGTTTATTGGAAAGCGAACCCATCGCTTTCCCCTCATAAACCCTCTTCACAAAACCAAGTGCTGTTGTCTTCTTCCCAACACCAGCTTCTCCAACCAGTAGAACATTGCCTCCAGTTTGTTTGGTAAGCGCTTCTTCCATTGCTTTGATCTCTTTGTCATGACCCACAATATGCAAATTTAATCCGGTTTCGGCGATAGTTCTGGTAAGATCTTGCGAATATTGTTTCAAAAGGACCGCCGCTCCAAATATCCAATCCTTACCTACCCCTCCGGTCAACTTTATATTGTCTGGATTTATAAATTTCTTTTTATAATATTTTTCACGGACTTCGGCAGTTTGCCAGTAAACTATATTGGCCAAATCTTGAAGTTCAAGCCGATAATCTGACATGAAACGCTGTAATCCTTTGTCCTTTTCACAGAGCGCCACAAAAAGGTCGCCAACCTCAATTTGGTGATGAGATTCTGCCTGGGCAATTTTTAGGGCGCGTATAACCAACTGCAAAGTATCAGAATCGCCCGATTCTCCTTCCAGATATTCGCCAACTAAATCTTTCGAAGTTCCAATTCTTGCAAGAATAAAAATCATATCCGGCGAATTTAATATGGCTTTTGCGATGTCTTTGGAGGTCGCATTATCGGCATATCCCCTGAGTCCTCGGGACCATGCTTTTGCTAGTTCAAATGAAAATACCCCGAACAAATTGCATTCCCCGCCGTTAGCAATCGCCTCTACAAATTCATTTAATTCGTATTGTTTCGGATATCTCACACGAACTTTATAAAATGCTACCGCAGTTAAATACAAAATAAACACGCCAATATCCAGCAAAACCCATCCTCTGTACGGATCAATTTCGTTAAAATCAAACCAACTCCCAATATCGGCAACTATAGCGGCAGCAGAAATTAAATAGAATATAAAAACAATAAACTTAAAAAAATAATTCGAAACAAGGGCATCAATCTTGATCGCTTTAGCAATTATTGTGCCATTTTCTTCAATTTTGCAATTTGAATCTTTCATCAAAATGCCCTGATCCCTCTAATGATCAAATATACTGCCAAAACTGGAACCAAGGGCCAGGCGATCACCATAATAATTGACCCGGCTAAAGTAAAAATCGAGGACACTAAATACGAAAAAAGCGTCATTAATTTAATAATGAAACCAGTAAACCTTGAAGCTAAATTCAGAGTCCAGGCCTTGAATTTTTCCTGTAGAGTAAGGCCCTCATAATTTATAAGGTCCCGCTTCCACGGAGAAAACAGGGTCGTAATACACACTTTCACCGAAAAAAGATCAAAATTTATAATAAAAAACGCGCGAATGTACTTAAAAAGACGGCCGTATGCGTACCCATACCACCAAGAAAGATATAGGATCGGTAAACTGGTTGTCCCCTCCATTCGAATCCTCGTATCAAGTATTGTGCATTAAGCCTAATACTTTATTCTTAATACTTTATTCTCATTATTCAATCTCTATCGCATCAACTGGGCAATGGTCTGCCGCTTCCTTTGCTTTTTCAAAATCTGAGCACCCTTTTTTGGGCACTGATTTACCTTGTTCGTTCAGCTCAAAACATTCCGGAGCTAAAGAAATACACGTACCACAACCGATGCATGTATCATCGTCAACCACAATCTTGGGTTCTTCATTCTTCTTTGCTTTTTCCTCCGCCATAATTTCCTCTCTGTTAACTTCCAAAACAAGGCTTAAAGCCCACTATTATTGTACGATAATATGTTCAAAAATAAAAGCAGCCATGCTCTAATCCTTGACATTTCATTACAAAACTGCTACAATGATTTAATCATCAAAAACAATCCGATGAGAAAAACAAAAGTAATTAGGAGGAAAAATGAGAAAAGAAATTGCGCGCGTTGGCACCGAAGCTGTAGATCTGGATAATCTTAAAGCGATCGAAGCCGTTGCGATGTCAGCAGTTGCCATCCTTGCCGTTACCTTCGGCACTATCTACGGATCAATGCTTTAAATCAAACTAAAATTTTCATGTAATAAAAAATCCTTGAGAAATCAAGGATTTTTTATATGGAGATATTCAGAATTTATTTTTTGATAAACCTGTTGATAATTGTAATCTCGTCTTCACCCAAGACCACATTCCCGTCCTCGTCGCGGTTCTTGATAATCAAAAGTTCTACAAATGTTGAGATAGTAGAGGCCAGAGATGATTTTGCAGCTTCAAGCTGAATTAATATCTCTTTCTCCGGTTTATTTTTATCCAGCATATCTTCAATGCCGCGGATCTGGCCCTCAATTCTGCGCAAGCGATTAAAAATTGTTTGATAATGCATGGTCGTTCACTTTATGGACATTACGAACTTTATAGACTTTCGATTCGCTGCGGGCTTTGTCCACAGCCATACCCCCCTCTTTCCACAATATACCCCCCACCGGTATATTTTACAAGTTAAATAGTGAGGAAACTCCAAAATCTAGACTCTAAAATGCAACATATTTTAAATATCTTCTATTATTAAACGGAAAACGGCGGTCCACATGGGACCGACCGCCAGTTTTCCCCTTCATGTTGTAGCTATTCCTGTGTTGACTGCTCTTGAGCCTGATATGCCAGCAATTCCCACCAGAATTCCTTCATCACCTCGTGATGGATGACCTTCAGAGGCACCCCTCCATTGACTGACAACCACGGACGGCCATCCTTGCGTACCCACACCGATAGTGTCAGATCGCCCGTGATGACAAGACGGAAGCACTGCACCCCATGGATCGTCGGCTGCTTCCACAAAGGAATCGTCGCCTTCAGAAGCATGGCGACTACTCTGCCCAGACTGTTGTAGGCTCGCAGAGCCATCAGAAAGAGCAACAAGAAGACAAATGCGGCCAAACCAGCAACCATCGAAGCGAATGCGCTATTCACTTTGAGTACCCCCAGTGTTCGGATTTGTGGGCGGAAACTACACCTAGGTAATTTACACTCTCTTAGTGAGAAAAGTCAACAAAAAATGGCAGCCAACAACTATTAACTGCTGTTTATTTTTAAACTTCAGAGTGCTTAAACAAATTTATCGGATTTCAACCGACTTAACGAAAGGCTTGATAGCGTTTGCCATTTCCCTGAGTTCTTTGTCTAAAAATGGCGCGAGTTTCATTTCTTCGGAGATTTGCTTCGTCTTCAAATAATTTTGGATGACGTATTTGTTTGTGCCCTTGATCATTTTGCCAATGCCAATCATATCGTCGATGTTGTGCAATGGTTTGGCTAGAGTCGTCCGAAATTCATATGAAATGTCAGAGTTCATAATAAGTTTGACTGATTTTTGGACACCAGCTATCAGCTTGCAACTTGCAGCTGGCGGCTTCTTTGATTTGGAATTTTTTTTGAAATTGGAAATTGGAAATTGGAAATTGGCGACATCTCGATACTTATCAATCGGTGACTTAATATCCATGGCAATATAATCGACATCGCCATCCTTGATGATTTTTTCAAGCAGTTCGGGATTTGTGCCATTCGTATCAAGCTTCACTTGAAATCCAAGAGCTTTGATGTGAGATATAAATTGCGGCAAGTCATTGTGTATCGTCGGTTCTCCGCCCGTAATGCAGACTCCACCCAGCTTTCCATAGCGAGACTCAAGAAACTCAAAGAAATCTTCTTCGGGAATCAAGGGGTTAAACTTCTCGGGTAATACCAATTCTGGATTATGGCAATAATGGCACTTAAAATTGCAGCCGCGTGTAAAGACTGTAGCCGCAACTAACCCCGGGAAATCCACGAGAGTTGTTTTTGCAAGACCAGCAATTTGCATTTTATAAATTCAAAACTAATATGTAATAACTAATAACCGAATGAATCATCCTCATGGTTTTTAGTTTTTCGCCCCGTAGGGGCCCCTTTGGGGTTTTTAGTTATTAAATGTATTAAATTAGCTCTGCTTGTTCTACATTTTCATCCACTACTACTTCTTCTTTAGCATCCTTTGTTTTTTTGATCTGAACAGTTTGTCTATCATCAAATTCCGCTCTTTTTCCTTCATTCCATTGTTTAATCGGGCGAATATATCCGACAATTCTGGCATAAACTTCGTTTTCCGAACCGCACTTTTCACATTTCTCCACTCTGCCAGGAATATATCCATCTTTCGGGCAGACAGAAAACGTTGGGCTAATCGTAAAATATGGCAACCGGTAATTTTCGCAAATGGTTTTAATTAGATTCTTCATTGCATTTAAGTCCTTGATTTCCTCACCCACAAACAGATGAACAACGGTTCCACCGGTATATTTGGTCTGTAGTTCATCTTGAAGATCGAGAATTTCAAAAATATCATTCGAATAATCAACTGGAAGCTGTGTAGAATTTGAGTAGTAAACTGGCAATCCGAGCTCTTCGTGTTGGGCTTCATTTGCAACCATAATTTCGGGATAAAGCTCTTTATCTATACGCGCCAAACGATGAGACGTACCTTCGGCAGGAGTAGCTTCAAGATTGTAATTGTTGCCAGTTTCTTGCTGATATCCTGAAATTTTTTCACGCATATAATCCATTACCTCAAGAGCAAATTTCTGGCCTTCAGCCGTGGCAATGTCGCGACCGAGCAAATTCAAGATTGCCTCATTCATTCCAACCAATCCGATAGTTGAGAAGTGATTCGACCAATATTTGCCATCGCGCTTTTTGATATTTCTCAAATAAAACTTCGAATACGGATAAAGACCGGCATTTGTCATTTTCTCAAGCGCAGTCCGCTTCAATTCCAAACTTTCTTTGGCTAGATCCATAACATAGCTTAGATTATATAGAAATTCCCTCTTGTCACGCGAACGATAGCCAAGCCGAGGCAAGTTGATAGTGACGACGCCGATCGAACCAGTAAGAGGATTTGCACCAAAAAGACCGCCGCCTCGCTTCATAAGCTCGCGGTTGTCTAGTCGCAGACGGCAGCACATTGAGCGTGCGTCTTCCGGTTTCATGTCCGAATTGATGAAGTTAGAAAAATACGGAACGCCGTATTTGGCTGTCATTTTCCACAAGCCTTCGAGTTTCTTATTCTCCCAATCAAAGTCTGCTGTGATGTTGTAAGTCGGGATCGGAAAAGTAAAAATCCGTCCCTTAGCATCGCCCTCAGAAACAACCTCGGCAAATACTTCATTGAAAAGATCCATCTCAGCTTGAAATTCCTTATAGGTTTCCTTTTGCGGCTTGCCTGCAACCATAACCGGCTGATCAGCAAGAGTGGAAGGCACGGTTAAATCGAGTGTGATGTTTGTGAAGGGTGTCTGAAAGCCAACCCTTGTCGGGACATTCATATTAAACATGAATGATTGCAAATCTTGTTTTAGCTCGGCTCTGCCAATTTTGTCATAGCGTATGAATGGAGCAAGCAAGGTATCAAAATTTGAAATTGCCTGTGCTCCCGCAGATTCACCCTGTAAGGTAAAAAAGAAATTAACCAGCTGGCCGAGGGCTGCCCGAAGATGTTTGGCTGGCTTGCATTCGATTTTGCCTTCCACCCCCGAAAAACCGACCGCCAAAAGGTCCTGTAGATCCCAGCCGACGCAGTAAACCGAAAGTTTATCGAGGTCATGAACGTGCATATCGCCTTCAGCCGCCGCGCGTTTGATTTCTTCAGGGTACACTTTGCCCAGCCAATAACCTTTGGAGATTTCTGAAGAAATATAGTTGTTAAGGCCCTGAAGCGAATAAGCCATGTTGGAATTTTCTTTCACCTGCCAGTCCAAATTACCGACATATTGTTCGACTAGGCCCACTTGTTCTTCAAGAGCTAACGCGCGAAGTTCGGCATGTTTTTGGCGATATATGATATAAGCCTTCGCAGTTTGGCGATATTTTGATGACAAGAGCACTTCTTCCACTACATCTTGTATTTCCTCAACGGTGGGAATCTTTCGGCGAATTCTCTCCGGTGCAAGCTCGATTACCTTTTTCGCTAATTTCTTGGCCGCGTCTTCGCCAAATTCTTCTGTTGCCTTGCCAGCTTTTGCGATTGCGCTCGCAATCTTGGCTTCAGTAAAATCAACGATTTTTCCGTCGCGTTTTCGAATCTTAGTAAACATCCCTTCGGCCCTCCATTCTAGTGATCAATATATGCAAATTTGTATTCGGTAATTTACAATATACACCCTTTTTGCCATCGTTCAAAGCCTTAACATACTACATGTAGTGTTTATGCTTAGTTCGGTTTTTGTTTGCTATTGTTTGGCGCTTCTAAATTAGGTTTTTTGATTTTTTTAACATAATATGGGTTATTACCGACTGAAAAATTAGCTCGACCATCAATGTATAAGATTTACATTGTAGCCCAACCCCAACGCTGATACAATCAAAGCGAAATGCTAAAAAATATCATTGTAAAAATATTGTTGGCTGCAATCGTCGTTTCTGTGGTAAGCGTCGGTGCTTACTATTTTTTTGGCAGAAACACAAAAGCCGATGACAAGACTGCTGTTACGATTAGTGACCAACCGCTTGTAGCCGGAGTAACAAATTCAAATCCTGACAACCAATCCGAAGGAAAAATGACTTTGGAAATCCCTGATCTTAAAATAACAGCACCAATTGTTTTAAATGTTGATGGCAACAATAAAGAAAGTTATATGAAAGCGTTGGAGGGAGGCATCGCCCACATGAAGGGCACAGCCCTTCCAGGTAATTCTGGTAATAGTGTGATTTTTGGCCACTCGAGCTATTATGAAGATCAGCCAGGAAATTATAAGTCAATCTTTGCCACCCTTAATAATTTGAGCATCGGAGACCCAATAACCGTCGAGAAGCAAGGTGGAAATCTAAATTTTATAGTATTCAACAAACAAATTGTTGATCCGGATGATGTCAACGTGGTAAACCAAAATTATAGTAAAAAAGAATTAACCCTTATTACTTGCTGGCCAATAAATACAACAAAACAAAGATTAATTGTCTCCGCAGAATTAAAATAGCCGTTAGCTGCTAGCTTTTATTTACAATCATAGTACTCGTTCCAACATTTCCTACGGGATCATAAGCTTTTATTACTAAATTATAACTGCCGTTTGGCGTGCCGCTTCTGAGCCAAATCCTTTCGATACTGCTGGAATCTTCGCTTGCAACAAGAGAATCATTAACATATATTTCCATTTTCACAACTGCCACATTATCTGTGGCTGAAGCTAAAATATGCAAATTATCCTCCGTCCAGTTCACTGGTGATGACAAGGGATCAGAAATAGTCACTACCGGTTTTTCCGAATCGGTTTCGGCATTATTCACGTTTACGCTTTCAGAAACTTCAACCGACTGATTGGAATCAAAGGCTTTTGCCTTTATGGCGTGAGTTCCGTTTGAATAACTCCGAGTCTCCCATGCCCAGCTGTATGGCGCAGACATAATTGTTGCAGTTTTTGCACCATCAACATATATCTCAACTCTGGTCACAGCAATGTTATCGCTTGCATTTATAACAATGCTTGTAACCGCAGAAACATTTGAGCCGTCCTGGGGCGAAGAGATTGCCACAGAAGGAGGTGTTGTATCTTCTTCCGGCGGCGCAGATGACATCCCTGAAAGCCAAGTCTTAACCCACCCCGATGGGTAGCCGTAAGTTCCGCTCATTGCGTGATAACCATAACCAGAAAAGAGGTAGGAATAATCTTCAGCCACGATTTCAACATCGCAATTCCCCCAACCTAGCGAGTAATCCGGAGCAGTGGACGAAAGGCTTAGGGGACGAGATGAATAATATTGCGATGGCCAACGCTCCCCTGTTGGAATATTATTGTCCACCCAACGATGGTAAAGCGTGTAATGATGCCCGTATTCATGAGAAAAAACCAACTTCATATAATCTGCAAAATAAGGAGAACTTTTGTACGAATAAACATTTAAAGTAATCCAGCCAAAAGCTTTGGTAATTTTGCCGTCAGAATTAGAGATGTAACTGCCGGTGTATAAACCGCCATAACCGCAGTTGGAACAATCGACGATTCTAAGCTCGTACATGTATGAAATATCCGAGCCTGACCAAAGCAAACTATTTTTTAAATAACTTTTTATTGTTTCGCCCAAAGCAGGATAATTTCCTGTCGTGTCATTATAGTAAATATTCGAAACAGGACCTTCACCCGCATATTTTTGCAAAGTATTTATGTCTTCCGGTGAAATGGTGCCTTCGGAAACCACAGTCGCTTTTCCAGCCGAAGTTGAGACAGACGATCTTGTCGATCCTTTTGAGGCATGCTTTGGT
Organism: Patescibacteria group bacterium; assembly: GCA_041674405.1. NCBI lineage: Bacteria > Patescibacteria group bacterium. The sequence goes on from JBAYVT010000003.1 coordinate 68,685, forward strand.
GGATTACTCTTAACTGCTTCTGGTGCATCTGATTGTATTACCAAAGTCGGGTTTTCATCACCTTTTTGAGATTCGGGCGAAGGCACAGCAGCAGTATTTGTATTACTTACAATTTGCGGATGGTTTTTAACATAAGCAAACACACCGACCCCGGTTAACAAAACAAAAATTAGCCCGACTGACAAAACCGGAGGAATACGCCTTATATGCTTCCAAAATTTATGGTCTTCTTCGAAAATTTAACCCTCCTTGCTAACCCAAACAGAATTTTTCACAAAACTAACCTGAAAATATTTTCTTACGCGAATTGCGCTCTTTTTCTAGAATAATTTTTTTTAGGCTTAGGCCCTTGTTGTATCCGCCGACGCTTCCGTCTGCGCGAATCACTCGATGACACGGAATGTTTTTATCGTGATTTTTATGCAAAATATTGCCGACAGCACGATATGCGTTAGGATTGCCAGCCCTTTCCGCCACCTCTTTGTAACTTAGCGTGTCGCCACATGGAATTTTTGCCACTACAGCAAAAACTCGATCTTTAAAACTACAGGACATAACTACATTATAATGTATATGAAAACTAATATGAATTTAATGCCCATCACTTTACAAATTTATTCCTTTAGATTATACTTTTGTTCCAATAAAGTAATCGCAATCCTATGCGGAAAAACATATCATTAGCAGAGAGATATGAACTGGAGATCCCGCAATATCCATATTTCATTGCAGGAATATGTGTTGTATTGGTACTCGGAACTTTGTACTTTTTAAAACAATATAACTTCAATCTATTCCATAGTTTTGCAGAGGGTTTTGCTATTACAGTGGGCATTACTATTTTCTTTGCAATATGGAACTCATCACGCCTTCTTAAAAATAATTTCTACTTCGTAGCAGGTGTATCTTTCATCTTTGTTGCGTTATTCCGATTTTTGCATGCCCTGGCCTACAAGGGGGTGGGGCAATTTTATTTCCCCTCGTTCGACCCATCGAATTTGGCGACACAGCTTTGGATCGCCGGGAGTTTATTTCAGTCCTTATCTTTTCTAGCAGCAACGTTCTTTGTGAGGAAGCGAGCAACCCACTGGCTCACATTTTTGATTTACTCTTTTGCTTCTGTTGCAATAGTGCTTTCAATTTTCTATTTCAGAGTATTCCCGGCTTCATTTATCGCAGGCAAAGGATTAACTGAATTCAAAATTATTTCTGAATATATGATATGCGGGGTGTATTTGGCAGCAATTGCTATACTTCTGGGCAGAAAAAAGGAATTTGATTATTCAATCTTACGCCTCACTATTGTCTCGATAATCTTTTTAATAATGTCCGAACTATCTTTCACTCTGTATACTGACCCTTTCGGATTTTCTAATATGATCGGGCATTTTTTTGCTATTTTTGCATATTACCTTTTCTACAGAACGCTCGTCGTGTCAATAATTTATCGACCGCAACGAATTATTTTTCGCGATTATGTCAATAACCAAGAAAAACTCTTGGAAAACCAGGACAAGCTACGGGAATATGCTAGGCAGCTCCAACTTGAGAAAAATGAAGATGAAGCCCTTCTTTCGAGTATCGGGGACGGAGTCGTTGCCACAGACAACTGCGGAAGAATCATGTTTGCAAACCGAGCTTTTTCTGATCTTTTCGATCTTGCGAATACAGAATTAATAAACCGGAATCTTGATTCTGTGGTCCCACTTGTCGATGACGGAGGGCGAAAAGTGCCTATTGAAAAACGCCCGCTTGGCTTGATTTTGTATTCGATGAAAAACACACAAAAAATCATGAAAACGGATCAATTTTCATTTAAAAGAAAAGACAAAGTTATCATCAGGCTTCTGATTACCGCCTCCCCTATTATTAATAAGGGCAGAATTACCGGGGTCATCGGAATTTATCGAGACATAACAAAGGAAAAAGATTTGGAGAGAACAAAATCTGAATTAATCTCATTCGCTGCCCATCAACTCCGCACCCCCCTAACAACTCTCGGATTAACCACCGAACTTCTATATTCCGGAAAGAAAAAAATTGATAAAGAAACGCGGGAAAATTTAAATTATTTAAAACAAGACATCGACAGTATGGCACACCTTGTAAACACTTTTTTAAATGTTTCACGGGTAGAAACCGGAAGATTGAAGATCAACCCAGAACTTGATGATGTGAAGCTAATGATAAAAGAAATGGTTAATAGGGCCAAAAAAGTTGCCAAACAAAAAGAAATCACGATTATTGAAACGTACGCCAACCATATGCCTTATATTAAAGTCGACCAAAACATCTTCAATACCATTATTGAAAACCTTTTGATGAACTCTATAAAATACACTCCCGAAAATGGACAAGTAGTTGTCAAAGCAACCACCTTGCCAAAAAACTTATTGGTAGAAATTGTCGATTCAGGACCAGGGATTCCTGCTTCGGAGCATGGAAAAGTTTTTGACTCAATGTTCAGGGGCAGTACTTCTCACGGCGCAGAGGGCTTAGGATTGGGACTCTATATCGTGCGGTCCATGATAAAACAATGCGGCGGAAAAGTATGGTTTGAATCACCTTCTCCCTACCACATCAATTCCGATATTATAGGCACAACATTCTATTTTTCGCTCCCACTCACCGGAATGAAACAACAAAAAATGAAATGATAATTTTTTAATGAAATATTCATAAAATGAATATTATGATAATAGATATGTAAAAAGTAAAAATTTAGAAGCGAAAAAGCCAAGAGAATAATTTAATTGGTTGTTTGTTGTTAATTTTAGCTTATTAGTTGAAAAATCATGAGAATACTGATTGTAGAAGATGAACATCGGCTCGCCAACGTTATCAAAAAAGGTCTCGTAGAAGAGGGCTACGCTGTTGATGTTTCTTACGACGGAAAAGATGGGCTTTATATGTCCGAATTAAATCAGAATGAATACGACACAATTATTCTTGATATTAATCTTCCCAAGATTGATGGCTTCACATTGTGTAAACGTTTGCGTGACCAGCACATCGATACGCCGGTTCTTATTCTATCCGCTATAGCCAACCTTGATGACAAGGTAAAGGGCCTCGATTGCGGAGCTGACGATTATCTTACCAAACCATTTGCGTTTAAAGAGCTAAATTCAAGAATCCATGCCCTTATTCGCCGAAGCAAACATGAAAGCTCACCAACTTTAAAGATTGCCGATCTTGAGCTTGATCCGATCTCACATTCAGTAAAAAGACAGAGCAAAAATATCAAATTAACCCCAAAGGAATTTTCAATTTTAGAATATCTGATGAGACACAAAGACTCAGTCGTAACCAGAAGTACTCTGATAGAACATGTTTGGGATTATAACTACGATGGTATTAGCAATATTGTGGATGTGTTTGTCGCTGCAGTAAGAAAAAAAATCGACAAGGACTCAAATCCCAAACTAATCCACACTCTCCATGGAGTTGGCTACAAAATTTCAGAAGAATGATTGTAAACATTGAAAAGAATGCAGAACGAACTCTCAAGAATATAATAAATCGGTATTTCCAATTTTGGCTATTATGAAACATTTGGTTTCATTCAATCCCAACATGGTGAGCGCGGCTCATTTTTTTAATATTGTGGTTTGTTCTAAAAATATCTCTTCCCGGACTTGTAATTTGCTACAAAATTAAAGATTTCTTAATATTTTTTTAATCTTTGCTTCACAGATGATTGTTTATGCTGTTCTTGCAGAATCAAATTTTTAAAAAAAGGAGTTAAAATGCCGACTCAAACATTACGGAGAGAAAACAAAAATTTGAGCAGTTTCATGGGTCGATTCAAACAATCGGAATATGAAACTGCGGCCAAAAAGGAAAATGCTGAAGAAGTGCACAAAAAAGCCAGCGATAATTACGATTTTGGCGACCACATCTTTACTGAAATGGTCGACCATTTCAGTAAAGACAATATTTACGCATACAAAAGTGCAATTTCCGTGATGGGTTATAACCTGGATTCTAAAAGGATGGCAATATTGGTGCAACTATCGGGCTTTCGCGACTATGTCTTGGAGTCACCCGAGATGATGTCGATTGAACGAGAAGACTTAATAAAAAAATGGAAAAGAAAAGTTGAGGAAGCACTTAATGCTTTTTTCTCGCGAAATACCGACATTATAGTGGCATATGTCGGAGATGAAAATTTTCTGGTCCTAAAATCGATTGAGGAAAATGAAGACAGAGTGCGCGGGATGTTGCTAAAATCATTCGGGTCAATATTTTCCCCTCTTAAAAGCTCACAGATTACCGAAATCAGCGTTGGTTTTGGAAACGCTTACTATGAAGTTGATGGTTGGTGTGAATCTATCAAAGAAGCAAAAACAGCATTGACACTTGGAGACAAGCTCTATGGAAATGGCAAAAGTTACTATTTCAACGATTTCGGAATACTATTCGCCATTGCAGATGGAGATACAAAGAAAAAAGCCGATCTTGCTATGAAAATTTTAGAGAGATTAAGAGACCGCGATTTAATGATGACTCTAAAAAGTTTTCTTGAGGAGAACCTGAACACAACAGATACTGCAGAAAAACTGGGAATTCACAGAAATACCGTGCTCTACCGCCTTGACCAAATCGCCTATCGTATTGGCTTAGACCCGCGTAATTTCGAGGATGCTTTCAAAATAAGAATGGCGCTTTATGTCCGCGAGATTTGCTGTTAACGCATACATTGCGTAAGCGGCTTATTTCCATCGATGTCGCCAAAATAAAAACATTCCTTGCTATACAACAATATAGTAAGGGATGTTTTTTGATCTAATTATTTCAAAAATTGCTGAAAATATTTTTTATATTGAAACGGTTCAACAATTCCCCAAATCTGGATAATGTCTTTTTCGTTATTTACATTATTGATAAAAGTCAGGCTTAAATCGCCATATTTCAAGACTCTGCCAAGATAACTTGAATATGCGTCTATCGAATAGAGATTATTTAAGTTGAATATCACTTCTTCCGGATTGTAGAACCCTCGATATTGAATCAACCGATTATCTTCAATGTGATAAAAAATGAAAGTCCAGGCAAATGTCATTTTAATTGCAATGACTGATAACACAGCTAGTTTGGCCGCGATGAGTATCAAAAATAAGTAAAACAAGACTACCCGATCTGACGTTAGGGACAACAATATTATAAAAACAATAAATAGAACAACATCGAATAAGAATGATAATAAAATAATTTTAACAATCAACGGATAATAGGCTTTTCTAATTTCCGTTATTTTTAAATTGTCTTCTTTCATTCACCATAAGTATAGCAGAAAGGTTTTTTAAAAATAATCCATAGAACCAAAGAAGGCCGCTGCGTGACACGCAACCGCCTTCCCGGTGCGGAGACCAGCTGGTTCAGCCGGACTCCATACTTACTACCGCATCCTCCGGCCCGAGCAGCCGGTACCCCCTCTCCTCGTGCACCAAGCCGAGCTTCTCGGTCACTACTACCGCTTCCTCGCCACAAGGCACGTGAACCGAGTAGAACATGAGAATGTCGGAGACCAGACTCACCTCGTCCACCCACAATCTCGCCATCTCTTCGGCGATTAGCGGCCCGCAACGATCCCACCAGTACACATCAGACGACATAGCCGCTAGGTCCACTTCCTGGAGGAACGACCATGTCATGCCGTGACAGGTATAATCCTCCAGATCTCCTTCCGGGTCGAATGGCCGTCTCCAGAGAAGAAGCTTGGCCAGAGCTGTTGCCGTTCCCCGACCCTTGAGCAACTGCTCCAGCTTGTTGAGCAGATCCGCAGGATGTTCCCCATAACCAGCGAGAACGCGGATCGCCACCTCAGGATCTATCCCTTCGGGAAGGCGCGAGCCAGATGGAAACAGGTGTCCGAGCATACCCTCAATTGAGGGATCCATCCCCTCGGACCAGCCGCAGTTGGGACATTGCGGCTTCCAAATCGTGTCGTTCGGAACGCTGGAATGCGCTCGCTCAATCGGGTAGTGGTGGCAGCGTTTGCAGGTCAGTCCGTTTCGCCGCCTAGACCTTAGGTAGATGATGGAAACCAGCAGTGCTGCAATCAGCAAAGCCAGTCCGTGCGGAATATAGTTGGTCATTACGCAACCTCCAAGAAGAGTGTTCCGGCTTTACTCGTTCCTGTTATAACAAAAAACGAAACTGAAGTCACGCAGTTTAATGCAGAATTTAATAATAATAAATATTAGATCGTTTCCGGCGCCGTGAATTGGCTATTGTATAGAGAAGCGTAAAAGCCGTTTTTCTTAAGAAGTTCAGGGTGTGTTCCCTGCTCGACAATATTGCCGTCGCGCATCACTAAAATTAAATCGGCTTCGCGAATTGTTGAGAGACGATGAGCGATAACAAAGCTGGTTTTATCCTTCATCAAATTTTCCATCGCTTTCTGGATCAAAATTTCTGTTCGAGTATCGACTGAGCTTGTCGCTTCATCGAGGATTAGCATTGGAGTCTTGGCGAGCATCGCCCGGGCGATAGTTAAGAGCTGTTTTTCACCCTGGGAAATATTGTCGGCCTCTTCGTTAATCTCCGCCTTGTATCCTTCGGGAAGAGCGTGAATGAAGTGATCAGCATGCGCCGCCTTGGCTGCCTCAATGATATCTTCTTCCCTCGCATTAAGTTTACCATAGGCAATGTTATCACGGATCGAGCCATTGAAAAGCCAGGTGTCCTGTAAAACCATGCCAAAAGTTTTTCGGACATCGGCGCGTTTCATTTCGCGAATATCAATGCCATCAATTTTGATCGCGCCCTTATTTACATCGTAAAAGCGCATAAGAAGATTGACCATCGTCGTTTTACCGGCACCGGTCGGGCCGACGATAGCAACTTTCTGGCCGGGTTTAATATTGGCATTGAAGCCCTTGATGATTACTTTGTCCGGGTTATAGCCAAAAACAACATTATTAAACTCCACGCCACCTTTCACCTTATCAATAACAACAGGGTTAGCTGCTTCGGGAACTTCCTCAGTTTCATCTAAGAATTCAAAAACGCGTTCAGCCGCAGCAGCCGTTGACTGCATCACATTGGCAATCGTCGCTGATTGTGCAATCGGCTGATTAAATTGATTCATGTATTGAATGAATGCTTGAATGTCTCCAATTTGTAACCTTCCCTTAAAAGCAAGCCAGCCACCCAAAACGGAAATGCCGACAAATCCAAGATTACCGATAAAATTCATAATCGGGAACAAAAGACCAGATAAAAACTGTGACTTCCAGGCGCTATCGAAGAGTTTATTGTTAATTTTCTTGAATTTCTCAACTGAACGTTTCTCGCCGTTAAAAACTCTCACTACATTATGGCCGGCATACATTTCTTCAACATGGCCATTCAAATGCCCGAGTTGATCTTGTTGTTCTTTAAAGAAATGTTGGGACTTTTTGACGATAGAAGCAATTAGCCCAAAGCTAATCGGCAAAATCACAAGCGCGACCAGAGTAAGCAACCATGAGATTGTAAACATCATTATAATGATGCCGATGATCATCGTGACTGCAGTGACCGTCTGGGTCAAACCTTGGGTTAGAGTTTGACTTACTGTATCGACATCATTGGTAACGCGCGATAAAACCTCACCATAGGTGCGCGAATCGAAATACTTGAGCGGCATTCGGTTAATTTTTTCCGAAATATCACGCCGGAATTGATACGTGATTTTCTGCGAAACTCCGGTCATAATCCACCCTTGAATATAGGTAAATATGGATGAAAGAAGAACCAGTATGAGAAGAATGATCGCGATATGCCTAACCTTGGAAAAATTAATACTCGGGCGATGCGTGAGATCTAGATTTGTGATGCGATCACGAATATTTGAAGGAATTTTGGAAACCATATCCTGTGGTAAATTCTTGATGAATTGGCCTCCGGTTGTTCCAGAAGGCACGGTCACGCCCTTTGGTAAAGAACCGATTATTGCGTCATAAGCCTTCATGTCAATGAAATCGGATACGACTTGGTTGGTCATATTGCCCAATATTTTCGGAGAAAGGATCGAAAATATTGTCGAAGCAATAGCAAAGATGAAAACGACGACGATTGTTACCAAAAATGGGCGCATGTAGGCGAGAAGTTTTTGCATCGTTTTCTTAAAATTCTTTGGTTTTTCCGCCATCATGCCCATGGCGTGCCCTGGCCCGCCCATTGGCCCGCCGCCACGCTTTTTTGGCGCTTCCGTTTTTGGAGTATCTTTGTCTGTCATTTTGCTCCCTTCGCGGCTAATTTTTCACCATCTAGGCTGACCTGATAGGCTGAAAGTTCGCCGGGAGAGAGCTGTGATGATGCAATTTCCCGATAAATATCGCTGGTCTTCATCAGCTCCGAATGAGTCCCCTGCCCAACAATTTTGCCATCATCGAGTACCAAAATTTTATCAGCAGACAATATCGTTGAAATTCGTTGGGCAACGATCAAAATCGTTTTATTCTTGACCTCTTTTTTGAGTGCCTTTCGAAGCGCTGCATCAGTTTTGAAATCAAGGGCAGAAAAACTGTCATCAAAAATATAAATTTCCGGTTTGTGGATTATTGCCCTCGCAATGGAAAGCCGTTGTTTTTGGCCGCCGGAAACATTGTGACCGCCCTGGGCAATATTAGATTTATATTTATCAGACAGATCTTTTATAAATTCCTTGGCTTGGGCAATTTCTGCCATTTTTCTCACTTCGGATTCCGATGCCTTTGGCGCACCGTATTTTATGTTGCTCTCGATTGTACCGGAGAAAAGAACGCCCTTTTGCGGCACATAACCGATTTTGGAATACAGATCTTCAAGTTTCATTTTGCGGACATTGATTCCATCAATCAAAATTTCGCCGGATGTAACATCATAAAATCTTGGGATCAGAGAAATCAAAGTGGTTTTTCCCGAACCGGTCGAGCCAATGATAGCGGTTGTTTCACCTGGATTAGCGACAAAAGAAATGTTGCAAAGCGCCGCCTCATCTGCGCTTTTGTATTTGAAAGTTACATCTTTAAATTCAACCAAACCCCTGCCTACTTTTGCAACTTTAACGGGCTTTTTTGGATCCGCAATCGTGGGCTTAGTTTCCAAAATCTCAGAGATCCGGGCACCAGAAACCGAGGCACGTGGCACCATGATAAACATAAATGAAAGCAAAAGGAATGACATTATAACTTGCATCGCATATTGCATGAAGGCGAGCATGTTCCCTACCTCTAAATTCCCGGAACCGATTAGGTGGGCACCAAACCAGATAATGGCAATTGCAGTCAAATTGAAAATAAGCATCATTGCCGGTTGCATTATAACCATTACCTGGTTTACAAATAGATTGGTATTGGTAAGGTCAACATTGGCTTTCTCAAATTTATTTTCTTCAATATGTTCATTATTGAAAGCACGAATAACGCGTAACCCTGTAAGATTCTGGCGCGTGACCATGTTGAGTTTATCAACAAGCTTCTGCAAAAGCTGAAATTTCGGTAGAGCAATAGTAAAAAGCACAATAATCACACCAATTAAAATGCATACAGCAAGCGCAATAATCCAGCTCATTGACGGAGCCAGATCATAGGCCTTTATGATTGCGCCAACGCCCATAATCGGTGCCTGCAAAACCATGCGTAGCAATAACACTAAAACCATTTGAATCTGCTGAATATCGTTGGTCGATCGTGTAATTAATGAAGCAGTGGAAAATTTATTAAATTCAGAGAGCGAAAAACTTTCGACTTGAGAGAAAACCTTGTTTCTAATATCCATTGAGTAACCGGTGGCAACTCGAGCAGCAAAATAGCCAACACCGATTGTGGCCACACCTCCCAAAAGTGAATATAGGAGCATGGTCAATCCGGTAGAGAGAATAACATTATTGTTATTTAAAACAATACCTTCGTTTATGATCTTTGCCATGTAATCCGGAAGAAGAAGAGTGGTATAAACAGAGACTGACACCAAAATAAACAGAGCAACAATCTGCCAAATATATGGCTTCAAATATTTAAGAATTTTCAACATAGATCATTATTTTACTACTCTTGGCAGCCAAGGTCAAGAGAGGCTAAAGCTTAAGATCACTAGCTAATTTTCATCCAAGCCGGAAATCTTTTGTTAGAAATGGAGAGTCTCAATGGAAGTATCAATCTCGTCCATGTATTTTGCAAAACTTAGTGACTCTCGAGGAGTTGTTGTCATAAGGCTAACAAAATCTGCATGAACTTTTTTGTCTTGCGCATCAGTTGGGCTCGTTCCATATTGCTTGGAAAGAGTGGCCACTTCGGTAGAGAACGATGTTAATTGCCGGTTTATCTCAATAATCGCATCGTGATCGGGATTATAAACAAATGCATGATATTCAATCGGTATACCGTAATCCTGGCTATGCGTACCGATCATTGCAACACCTTTGGATTTTCCATCCGTGCTTTTCAAATAATCCATATAAACCCTATCAGCCTTGGCATAGGTCAAAAATTCAACGCTGTATTTATTTAGATCATTCTTGATATTATCGGTCAATTTACCGGCATTATACAAGTCCTTTACCGCCGCAAGGAGGGATACCCTATCGGAAGCAGACAACTGATACGGCTCGTCACTTCCTGCGCCTTTTACCCATTCGGAAATTTTATATTCATTTATTACCCCATATACTTCCCCGCCTTTGTTTATAGCATATGTCGTAATTTGAGTCGAAACTCCTGAAGTATCAGCCTCTTTGGTCAGGGTCCAAGAATCCGGATATTTAAGAGTACCATTTGTGAGCGGAAGAGTTAGTGTTTTCCAGTTTGAAGTGTCGACAACAGCTTGAGAGGATAAAGAATTTTCGGATGACGAAGAGTTTGAACTTTTTGCATTAATTTTTGCATTTAAATCATCAACCTGTGACTGCAAATCGTTCTTTTCCTTCACATACTGGCTATTTAAATAATAGTAGCCGCCGGCCCCGAGAGCTGCCATTACAACTACTGTGATAATCACGATCCAAATTGGTTTCATATCCCTCCTGTTTTATGTTCCTGCTACTATTATAGTTTTTTTGCAAGCAATATCAAAACGGCTCACCGTGAGCCGTTTTGATCATTTATTTTTAAAAAATTTAGAATCCGTATGTACTTAAATTTTACATTTAGGCCAATTTTGCAAAAAATAGTATTGATTCAAAGCGGGATACTAAGCGCTGGAGGGGGTAGCGCTTAGTATCCCGCTCCCCTTTGCTGCAAGCTAAAAGATATCACTTATCAGCTTGCGGCTTATTGCGTTACTTGAATCACGACCGCTTGAATAACTCCGTTCGAATTCGGCCGGCCACGAACGATTATTTGGTCATCAACCTTAAGATCGCCTTTGGAGATTATTTTCCCGTCTGCGTTATAAATAGAAGTTGAGTCAAGAATTGCGACTGAAGTATCGGAACTGCCGTTAGTCATAGTCAAATTATCGCCATTTACAGCGGTAATTTTTCCTTCATGCCCGCCTCGTCGCATGCCGGATTCCCGCATCCCGCCGTTGCGATATTCACCCATCATATTGTCACCAAATCCGCCCATCATGTCCGGCCCTGTTCGTTCAACCGACACTCTTTCAAATTTTCGCTCACTGTGGCCATGAAAAAAGGCATGTCCTACAGCCGCCATTCCACCAACCAAAATTACAACCGCGATTATTGCCAAAGTGATAATTGCCGCTTTGTTGTGGTGGCGGTATTTATCCTCGAATTTCGGGGAAATTTTTTCTTCTTTCGGGCCTGGTTTTTCCTCAATTTTATCTTCTTGCATTTGCTCCTTTCCGGTGCCCAGCACCAGATCAGCTGATGCTGGGACCTGTTCTAATGAAGTATGAATATATAGTATAAAAAGAGTCTGAGAAATGGCTTAGTATGTTTGTCAAATTTTGGCTAATCATATTCATTCATATCTGTCACCCCAAAAACCACACAAGTGTGGTTTTTTAAGTATTAACGGACATTTCTCTGGATTAATAAAGAGGCAGATTGACTGTGAAGGTGCTGCCCTCATTGGGTTTTGAGTCGGCAGAAATAGCTCCACCATGTAGTTCTACTATGCGTTTGGCAATTGAGAGCCCAAGGCCATAACTTTTTGTTTTGTCTTTTGATCTAGAAGAATCGGCCCGGTAGAAACGACCAAAAATATGCGGCAGATCAGAAGGCTCGATACCAACACCCTGATCCTTGATTTTAATTTCGGCATGCTGGTGTTCCTTTTTTATCATGATAGATATTTTTGACTCCTCTGGGCTGTATTTGATCGCGTTATCAAGAAGTATGACAAACAATTCAATCAAGCTCGGCCTATCACCCTTAACTTTGGCTTCGGCAAAATCATTTTCAAAACTTATTTTTTTGCTTTTGGCAATTTTTTCAATTTTTTCATAGGCCTCAACAGCAACTTCTGACAAAGAAATTTCTTTGAATTCTTTGTGCGAGTTATCTTCATATTTTGCCAGTTTCAAAAGGGCGTTAGATAGCGTTTCCAATTTTCCAATTTCTTCCAAGTTGCTATTTAGTAGTTTTTTCGCTTCGCTCAAACTGATTTTTTGGTCGCGCAGGTTCACCTCAATTTCTGATCTCATGGCCGTAAGCGGGGTTTTTAGTTCATGAGAAGCGTCGGCAGCAAAACGGCTTTGTGCCAACATCATATCTTCGATCGGCTTTAGAGCCCTTTGCGCAAAATAGTACGATAAGAGTGACGACAAAACCAAAATTAACAGATTGAAGTAGATTAGATTCAATTGCAGGCGACCATTGGTTTCATCGATCTGTTCGTCGCGAATTTTTTCAAGTTCAGAGATGATCGGATTGCAGTTAACTTCTTCGCAAACGTTTTGCGAAGGTTGAATATTTTTTAAAATTCCGGTTTGGCGCCTTAAGCCCTGTCCGACCTCTCTGGCAGAAATTTGATAAATGGCCGCAGAAAAAGACACGCTAATGATCATAATGATCAAAACATAGAACAACGTAAGTTTAAGATAAGCGATTTTAAAATGCATAATAGATATCTCAAATTTCAAATATCAAAAGTCAAAGCTAATGTATTGTACTATATTATTTTTCGGATTTTAAGATGCAAATTTGAGATTTAAGGTTTGGGTTTTGAGCTAATCAGCCTATTTTGTATCCGAATCCTCTTACCGTCTGAATCAATTCCGGTTTTTTGGGGAATGGCTTATCGATTTTGTTTCGCAGGTAACCGATGTAAACCTCAACGGTATTGGGCAAAATATCAGCATCGTAGTCCCAAACATGGGCGATAATGCTGTCTTTGGTCAAAATCCTTTTTGGATTTCTCATCATGTATTCCAATAGTGCAAATTCCTTGTTTGAAAGCAGAATTTTCTTCTCGCCACGCAATACATCGAATGTCGAAGTATTCAGGGTTAAGTCTTCGATTTTGAGGGTATCGGGGGTTATTTCCTGTGGACGGCGCATCAGCGCGCGAACCCGAGCCAAAAGTTCTTCAAAGGCAAAAGGCTTGGTAAGATAGTCGTCCGCTCCTGCATTCAAACCCTCTACCCTGTCTTCAATCTTATCTTTGGCCGTGAGAATCAAAATAGGCGTATTATTTTTCTTGTCGCGTAAAGCTCGGCAGATATTTATTCCATCAACCCCGGGTAACATTCTGTCCAAGATTATCAGATCGTACTCAATCGTTGCGGCCTGGCCAAGCCCATCTTCCCCATCATAGGAAACATCAACAGCAAAAGATTCCTGGGAAAGCCCTTTTTTGATCGCATTTGCTATCTTATGATCGTCTTCGATTACTAATATCCGCATGTTTTTATCTTATAACTAATATGTAACAACTAATAATCTGTTGAATAATTTCCCTCAGTTTTTCGTTTAAAGCCCCGAAGAGACCATTGGGGTTATTAGTTCTAAGTTGATAATATACTATATTATCTGAGAAATTGCTGTGATTTTTAACTAAAAAGTTAAATCTAATAACTAATATCCAAATGAATAATCTTCTTTGGTTTTTCGTTTTTCGCCCTGAAGGGGCCCCTTTGGGGTTATTAGTTTTAGGGTTAATATCTGTGCTAGAATAAGTTGTCTATAATTTTTGAAAGGTTCCTTTGGTTATTAGTTTTTTCGCCCCGACGGGGCCCCATTGGGGTTATTAGCTGTTAGATAATTTATGGAATATATTGAAAAATTTGGAAAAGCTGACCTTCATATTCATAGTACTTTTTCTGATGGCAGCAATTCAATCGAGGAAATTCTTGATTATACGGAAACAAAAACCGACCTCAATATCATAGCCATTTGCGATCATGATACGGTCGAAGGTGCATATTTGGCAAAAAAGATTGCTCATGAAAAAAATCTTAGAATAAAGGTTGTTATTGGCGAAGAAATCTCAACAAAGGAAGGACATGTGGTTGCTCTTTTTATCGAGAAAGCCATCCCCCCAGGTTTATCGCTGCCCGAAACATTAGATCAGATCGAATATCAAGGTGGTTTGGCAATCGCTCCTCATCCCATGTTTCACACTAGAGTTCGTGGTAAAGATGAGGCGGTAATGGATGGAATCGGTTTTGTGAATTTGATCAAATACAAGGAGAAGTTCACCGGTGTTGAGATTGTGAATGCCACCCCTTGGATGGGACGCAAGAATTTAAATGCCCATTTTATAAATAGCTCTCTTGTGTTCAAATCGGAAACCGGCGGATCGGATGCCCATATTCTTGATGCGATCGGAAAGGGCTACACGGCATTCGAGGGCAAAGATATTAAGAGCTTGAAATATGCACTTGAAGTCGGGCAGACGATTGCCATAGGTGTCCGCTGGAAAACATTGTCGCTTCTAAAATATGCTTTCTTTTTTATCCCGAAAGGAATTCGTATTTTTTTCTTCACTCTGCTGCATGGTTTCACCAAAAAACGGCCACAAATCGATCTTTAAGCATTATCTCAATAAAGTTTTATATGATAATTTGTAAAGAATGCCTACTCCCTTGGGCATTCTTTTATTGCGCTCCCAAGCTCGCAAGCAACACTTTTGGATCAACCCAGTTTGAGAGATCAGACTTTGTCGGAACGTAGCCGCGGACATCAATCCCCGACTCCTTGTGCAGCCCGAAATGCAAATGCTTTCGGACGTTTCCATTGGTATTCGAGCATTGCGCACCAAGCTCGGCTAAATTTTCTCCAGCCACAACGCGATCTCCAACCTTAACAGCCGTAGTTGATAGATTGACGTGGCCATAATACGCAGTATAGATACTTCCGCCTAAGTTATACTCGATAACGATTAGGCCGCCATAACCGGTGACTGAGCTTGTCTCACGCACCGTGCCATCGGCAATTGATTTTGCAATAACCGGTAAATTTAGTTCGTTTGGAAAAATCTCGAGATCATCGGCAGTGTGATAGCCGACATAATATGTTGCATTAGGACAAACTTTTTTATCCGGATTTGTGGTTCCTCCCGGCGGATAATACACACCGAAATCATTTGCCATGATACGTGCAGCAAAATTATCGAGAGGATAAACCAAAGTTGGCACCGATTCAGTTTGTGAAATTGGGTTCTGGCTTGAAGAGCCTGAAGGCGCTGGATTTGTTGTTGTGTCTGTCGACTGAGAAATTTTAGCCTTCCTGTTCTTCAAAAGATAAAAACCACCACCGGCGGCAGCAAGTATTATCGCTCCAATAATGAGTAGTGGAAGGATTTTTTTCATCAGGATTTTTTAGCGATATCAACAGAAAGTTATTTTAGCGAGCTATCGCCATCATTAAACCCAAACTCGATGTGCGAGCGGTCGCAGAATGGCTTGTTCTTGGATTTGCCGCAGCGGCAAAGGGTGACGCGGTTGCGGACTTCGTAGGTTTCACCATTTGCAGATTCTACTGGAATTTCCCCTTTCACCCAAAGTGGACCGGAAATTTTCATGTCTGGATCTTCAATAATGCCAATAGACTTTTCAAGCTTTGGTTCAATAATTTTTCCCGTTTTCTTGTCGCGCACAACGAGACGGCCAGACGGGCAATCGCAGCATTCTTCTATAAGCATTTTTTTGGAATCTGGGTCAGATGATTCTCCTACTAGATTCCAGGCAGTATCTCCGCGATCGCAAAATCTGCCCGAGGCGCAGATTTTGCTCTCATCATACATAACTGCATCCGGACCATCCAAAACTTCGGCCTTGTCAAAAAAATTCTCAAATTCTGCTGTTTCTGTGCAATCAACACCAGCTGTCATATGTGTTTTATCACAATATGGCTTACTCTTAGATTTCCCGCAACGGCAGAGGTGATAATGTTCACTCTTGGGAAATTTTTCGCCGTCTTTCCACCTCTCCGAAATCCCATTGCCATCGCCGACAATTATTTGCCTCTGAAGCGGAACATTCCCGGTCACTTCGTAAGGCCCATCTTTAATAATTTTAATCCTCTTCTTTGACATTTTCGCCTCGACTTTATGATCTTTATGAACTTTAACTACATAGAATTATATCAGCTATCACCAAGTTATTATTGTAGAAGTTAACAAAAGAAGCTCTTGTATTCAATCATAATGAATCTGAGATGAAAGAATCCGGCGAGATGATGGAGAAAATGGATAAAGACATGGATAGTAAGGACATGTCTTCGGGTGAGATGTAATTACAACGCTTCTTTTTGGCTCAAAGCTTAAGCAAAAAAGGGCGGTGAGAAACCAGTCTACAGCTTCTCACTCGATCCCCCCTACTTCTTGATTACCCCGCCTTCATGGCGCGGGCGATCCGGTCCAATCCCTCCTCGATCTCCAGATCGTTGTACGTAAGGCTCATCCGGAAGTAGCCTTCCCCGCCCGCGCCGAACGCCGAGCCCGGGGTGAGGACGACGTGCGCCGTTTCCACCAGATGCTCACAGAACTCCGCACTGGTCGAGAACCCATCCGGGATCGGCGCCCAGATGTAAGGAGTCGCCTGAGGCGGTTCGATGCTCCAGCCCAGCGAGTTCAAGGTACCGACGACGAGGTCCCGGCGCTGGCCATAGACGAAACAGATGTCCTCGCAGGCCCGCCGATATTCTTTGAGCACCCGGGCACCGGCGAACTGGATGAAACGAGGGGTCCCATTGTCGGTGTTGCCCTTGTAGCGCTTCAGGTACGACAACACCTCTGGGTTGCCGACGGCCGCGCCGATCCGCCACCCGGTCATGTTAAACCACTTGCTGTGAGAGATGATCTCCACAGCGACCTCAGACGCCCCTAGTACCTCCAGGATGCTCGGCTGCCGGATGTTGCCCAGATTCACCAGGCTGTAGGCGGCGTCGTGGACGACAAGGAGCTTGTGCTCCTTTGCGAATTCGACGGCCTCAGCGAAGAAGTCGAGGCCAGCCACCGCAGTGGTGGGGTTGTTGGGGTAGTTGAGCCAGAGGATCTTCGCTTTCTGGCAAATCACCCCCTCGATACTACCCAGGTCGGGGAGCCAGTACGGCGGCTCGAGCTTCATGTGGTAGGTGTTCGCCCCGAACATGTGCTGGGCGATCTCGTAGGTAGGGTATCCGGGGTCAGGCACAATCCCGAGATCCAGCGGATTCAGGAAGGCCCCAGCGAGCTGGACGATCGCCTCTTTGGACCCACTCGTCCGCAAGATCTGGTTGTCCTCGAGCGTGACGCCGAAGTAGCTCTGGTAGAACCGGCACACCTCGGAGTCGAAGTCCGTGACAGGCATGTCATCCCCGTAGCGAAACCGATCGGGATCCGTGACATCGTTGGCGGCACGGACCATCTCATCCACAGCACAAAGCGGAGTGGGCATGTCGGGGTCGCCGATTCCGAACGAGACGACATGGACACCGCTCGCCTTGAGAGTGTTGATCTTCTCCCGCAGCGAGGCAAACGGATATGGCGGCAATGATGCGAGACGGCCTGAAGGCTCAAGCATGAACGAAACTCCTCCTGGAATGTGATATGCGTCCCGAGCGAGATAAAATTAACACATTTTATCATTTTTGTCTAGTCAAATAGCAGCATGATTTGTGAATTTCAATACCAAGCGATCTTTACAGAACGCTTCATTTTTGCTAAAATTCTTGTGTGTTTGAGAGTTATTCCCTCCGTCTCCAGCTTGCTGGAGCCGAGAGTTACCCGATAGCTCCCGTCTCCAAGCAAAACTTGGAGCCGAGGTCTCGGCTTGATATAATCAAGACGGACAATGGCAGACCATTTTATTTACATTTTAGTAAGTAAAAACGCCCCCAAAACTTATATAGGTGTAACATCAGATATCGAAAAGAGAATATCTGAACACAATTCTGGCTCAAATGCTTACACCAGAAAATATAAGCCTTGGAAGCTTTTTTATTCCGAAAAATTTGATGATAGATCAGTGGCATTAAAAAGAGAAATTTATCTGAAATCGCACGCAGGGCGGAACTTCATAAAAAAGCTTTTTCAAAATATTCCCCGATAGCTCAATGGCAGAGCGCTTCGCTGTTAACGAAGATGTTGCTGGTTCGAGTCCAGCTCGGGGAGCCAAGAAAAAAGATTGATTGTGTAATCAGTCTTTTTTCTTTGTTCAGTAGAATGGACTCGAACCAAGGATGGGGTCGGGAAACATGGGTTTCCCGCTGAGGAAAATACTAAAAACCGAGGGTTTTTAGAGTGGTTCATATGTCCAGCTCGGGGGGCCAAAGAAAAATGACACTTTTATGATTTTGATCCTTGAAATGTCCCACTGCAGCGTCCCGAGCTCCAGGTGCCGGAGACTTTGCTACCGGAAAAAGTCATATTTACGACTGTTGGGGTGGAGCCAGCGCTAAGCGTCTCAGCCGCCTTACCATTCGAATCGATTTTTGCATTGCCGCCCCAAGGATTTTGAACCTCGCCGCCAGTGACATAGAAGGCTGTCAGCTCGACTGACGAGTCACAATTCGGCTTTTGCATTGTAGTTTGGTAATAACCGTCCCAGTTGTTGCTGATTGGCCCGCCAGGCAAGTCGGTCGTTACATTGGTGACAGTGTGGTGAATGTACGGCCAGATAAAGACAAAAAAGACGACGACTAAAATTATGAACATAGCAGCGACTGCACAGCCACTAGCAGCTGTCTGCTTCTTTGCAGCCGGCGGAGACATTTCTGCGGCAGAATTCTCTTCTTTTTTGTTAGATTCTTTCATCTTGAGATTCTTTTTGTTCTGTTTCACTAAGGCCCAGATTCCAAGGATAAAAATTGCCAAGCACAACAAGGTTATTCCGAGAACTAATTCGGTAGCATTTTTAGTTTTATTGCCAGTGAAAAAATAGGCGGTTGTCCCGCTCAGGGCCAAAAAAGAAATGATGATCAAAAAAATTAAAAGGCAGGAAAGACAACCTGTGTTTTTCGCCGGAGGAGCAACCGGTTTAATGTCCTTGTCTTTATTATCACCAGGGACGTCGCCAATCAGATTGCCGCATTTTGGGCAGAACTTATCTTTCGCCTCGACTTTCTCGCCGCATTTAGAACAAAACATTCCCCCTCCGAAATTTTTAGGTGATCTGACAACATCACAATTATACCACAAGTTGCGGAAACTTATGTTTTGCTGCCTTATTATAGATCAATTTCAAATTCTTACTTTAGGCTTTCTGATGCTGCGGTGATCAGATCGGAAATAAGTTTTTCTCCGGTTGTCTGGCCGCGATTCGCCTGCATCGCCGCCCAATCAGCATTCAGAGTTTCATCGCCCATCGCTGTAATCAGCGCTCCGGCACGATCAAAATTATTTTTCTCGCGATTATGCTCGCCAAAAATCAGCGACATTGCCTCAAGTTTGTTGGCAACGCCGGTCATCTTCTCATCTTTGGACGCAAGGCTTTTTTCAAGATCGGCTTGCGCCATTACAAGATTATTTTCTGCATTCTTTTTGTCATTGGTTAAATTTCTATTTAGGATAAATAGCCAGGCGGAGACTGCGATGAAAATTAACATTAGAGATGCGGCTATCATGCCAAAAGCTCCAATGCCGGATTTTTTTCGTAAGTATAATAACCAGTATAAAAATAAGGCGATAAGAATGAGCAGAACCGCTCCGGCAATATAATATATAAGATATGGGTTTTCGGAAGCTGAATTATTCCCCACATTTGCCGTGGTAGTTTCGACACCTGTTTGACTGCTGTCGTCTGTCGCGGTCGTCGCTGCCGTCGATGCAGCGCCATTGTTTTGTGATGTGCCAGAAGCTGAATTTGCCGATTGTCCGCTTCCACTCGGAGCAGCCTGGCTTCCGGTTCCTGAAGAACCGCTGCTACCTGTTGTGTCTCCGCCATTTGCGATATTCTCTGTAAAATTTACGGTTACTGAAAGAGTCAATGACGGCGCACCGGGAAGCAATGAACTTGCTGTGTAGGTGACAATTTTTTCTCCCGGGGTTGATGACTTCAGAGTGAACTCTCCTGTCCCAGAAATTAGATTGTAGTCCGGCAGGATTCCACCGCTGCCGCCCAATGGGTTTGGAGACACATTGTTGCCCGAACCGGAAATCGAAAGGGTCATTTTATTTGAATAAGCCGCTGCTCGGCATAGCTGGCCATCGTCAGTATCAACCGTTGCCGGCAATGGAGTCTGCGGCGATGCCCCATCACTACAGTCAATCTCAAAAGGAGTTTTCTGGGTATAGTAAGCGCCATACCAAAAATTAATCGTGTCGCTTCCATCTGCAACTGCCGTAGTTTTGTTGTAGGTAAGTGTGATTTTTGTAGCATCGACTGAGCTCACAGTTTCCATTGCCGACACTTGGTTTACAATTAGAAACGGCAAACAGAAAGTTGCAAATAATGCTCCTAAAACTAGAACTTTTTTCATATTTCCTCCCTCCTTGTTCGATTTACATTGGTGCGTCTAATCCTCCGAGCTGGTAATATTAGCTCTGGCTTTTCGGCGGTGTTGGAGGCGCAGGTGCTGGCCCGACATTTGCTGCAGTCGGAGTTGGCGGTACGGCCGTCGGTTTCTTTTTCCTCGTAGCAAGAATAATGATCAATATCAATATTATTAAGATAATTGCGCCACCGATGATTCCCGCCCACAACCAGTTCATCACCCATCCTGATTTTACTGAAATTTTGTTTGATCCGACTGCCGTTGTGAATGTCAGTTGTTTGAATCCCTTGGTCACTATAAGCTCGTTAGAGACAAACTTCTTTGTTTTGTAACCAATTCCCTCCATCGCCGCCTTGATTGCAGTCAGATCGTTGTCAGCTACATTCCTGCCAAGAATATAGATTAGTGTGCGTCCCTTCTGGGAAGCGATTTTAGCCTTGTCATCATAGACCTTCTTTATTACAGGAGTTACGACAGCATCAGTATTAGCTCCTTCGCCGGTTGGGACTACTGGAACGACATCGGGATAGCTGGTACCACCCCCGCCGACATCGCCTCCTGTACCTCCGGCGCCAGCGGTTGCGCTAATAACCATGTTGTATTCCGAAGCCGCAGTTTCACAGCCTGAATTAATATCACAGTTGATGCCAACATAGACTACTTGATCAGACGAAAGATCAACGCTGACTGTCTTAATTTCGCCAGCGTTTCCTGCCATTTCATATCCAAGTTCCGTGCGATTGCTGTCAAAAACTTTTACTGTCGGCACAGCCTTGGTATCCGGAGTAAGCTTGACAGAAAAAGGTCCCGCCTTGGCAGAAACAGCATAATAATCGTCGGTATCGACAGACGAATAGTATCCTGTGTAAGTCCCCGGATTAAGAGACATGGCTGATGTGATTGCTTGACCGGCGTCAGTGGTCGATCCGGCGTCGAAGCGGTCGGTTAGGGAAACTTCAAACGTGCCTGATTCCGTTCCCCAGGTGTCATCGGAAAGGCGGATGTAGAAAGTATGTGTGCTCTTGGTAGAATTGGCGAGTGCAGCGACTGTGATCGGAGCAGGGGCGTCTTCAAATTCCGAGACCATTGACTCTTTATCATCGGAAAATAACTCGATTGTATTCAGTGTTCCATACTGCGCATTTTCAGTCAGAACTTTGAATGTTCCAGTGACCTTCAGCTCCTGTCCGGCTTTAACGCTAATTGAGTAAAAATGTTTTTCGTTCTCCACCAGTCTACCGACGGTGTAGCTGCCGGCAGCAATTCCAACCGCGGTATCAATCGTACTGCCGCCGCTTGGCAAACTTGCGGCTTGAACCTTGGAAAAAGGAATGAAGATAGTCATTAAGGATAAAACCAAAAGAGATGCACAAATTTTGCCAAAGAATTGCGCAGTGTTTTTTATCATTTTCCCTCCTTAAAAATTATTTAACTTAGAAATACCAAAAAATCCGCTGTACGCCAGAGCGCAAAAGCTCTTTGAAAATTTCCGGATTCATCATATTGACCATAACGAGAGCGACTATAATAATTATCACCGAAAGCCACTTGGTGTAGGGCCCGGCTGTACGAAACAAAAGAATTAGTGATAAAACAGCCATCAATGTCGGTCCTAAGATCTTGATGTCGCCGAGGGGGACGTACTGGCCTCCGGCATAGATGGAATCCAAATTGAGATATTGTCCGAGATCATAGCTTACGCCGAAAGCAATAAAAATTATTTCCAGGACGATTACGACTGCCAGCGCCCACGAAGCGAATGTTGTTGACTCTCCCTTGGTTCGGTAAATTTCATATCCGACGACTGGCAACATGAAAAGCGACAGAATGAGCACGCTGTGAGTGGCAATCCCGACCAGCAATCCGATTATTGCCCAGACCGTGAGAATGCTACAAATCATCGCGGGAGAAATTTTATCTTTGGTTTTCTTTTTCTCTGTATCGGGTGGGCTTGCCTGGAAGTCTGCACTCTTTTGATATTCAATCTCCGTACCCTCCTTGGCAACGGGTGCCGGCCCGTCTGATCCGCCTCCTATCATTGGTCCTCCTTAATTTAACTTAGAAAAAAGCTTCTCGAATATTTTCTCAACTTCATCTTTGTTCAAAAATCCCTCGGCTCCTATCGTACTTGTTTTCGGGCTGACCTCCGTCCGGTGATATGTAGCACCTTCAACTCGTTCGCTGATTTTTTTCGAATCAAACTGGCTTACCGATTCGCAAGGAGTGGCGCCATCCGGTAATGATTCGTAGCTATAGAGCAAAGAGCCGGTAATCAAATAATTCTTCACTCGAACTGCAATACAAAAACGTTTTTTCTCGTCTTGGATCAAGAATACTGCTGGTCGGCCGAGCACCGTTCCTTGCTCATTCTGAAGCCCCGATTTTTCTCTTTCCGCCTTTATTTTCGGGGCCGAGCTCTTCATCAGGGATTGCATCTTGTCCATTTGAGCTTTTTGCGTCGGAGTCATTTGAGCTTGAACTACTTTGCTATTCAAAACTTTTTCGAGATCCATACCGGCCGGTGCACCGGGGATTTGCGAGTTATATAAATTACCTTCCGCCGTGTCACTTTGATTCTTCATAGCTTCTCCGGCGGTTTTTTCGTCTGGATACTCGACGACAATTATATCTGCTACCATGTCGTACTCTTCAGGATGAGATTTGTTCATCTCTTGCCTTAGTTTCTCAATGGTCTCGACGGTGACTCCCGGCATGTACCCAGAGGCTGCGCAAGCTTTCATCCCTTTGTAAAAATCCGCCAGATTTCCACGGGTCATTTCTTTCGAATATTTTACTCCGGTGGCCGCAACCGGTTCTGGCCCGCCAGAAATCAAGCCGCCATCCACCAGAGTGCGATCCATCTTAATCTCGGGGCTAAAATGACCGACAGAAACGACGGTCTGATTTACTGAAGATGATTTTTTGAACGATTTCCATTGGCTACCGGACAGGGCATCATCGATGGCTGAAATGGTTTTGTTAGATTTTTTGGCTTTCATCGCGAGCTCATCATAAATTTCTTGCTACAATTAGCATTGTACCACTCCGCTACAATAATAAAAGTAGAGTAAAGCACCTTCTTGTGGTCGTGCAAATTTATTTTAGCGAGAGATGAAAGAGAAAATGGTAATGTAATTTTGCGTTTATGATAATCAGCATTGTAGCACCACCAATGCAAGCGTATATTTAAAGCATGAAAAAATATGCAACGGTTGAGGATTATATTTCTTCATACGATCCTGAAACTCGGGAGAAATTGGAATTGATGCGGAAAATTATTAAAGAAGCCGCACCGGAAGCCGTCGAATCGATCAGCTACGGCATGCCTGGTTATAAACTGAACGGAAAGCAGTTTCTCTACTTCGGCGGATTTCCTACCCACATCGGTTTTTACCCCCTGCCGTGTGCGATCAGAGAATTTTCCCACGACATTAAGAAATTCAAACACTCCAAGGGGGCAATTCAATTTTCCCTTGCTGAACCTTTGCCGATAGGGTTAATAAAAAGAATGGTTAAGTATCGAATAAGTGAACTGGAAGATAATAACTCGTGTTAATAAATATAGAGGAACCGATTATAAATTATCTTTCGAATCTATACAATCTACCCGGGACGGTCAGCTACTGCGAGCAAGCAATCGGCCACATAATCAAACGGCCATTTGATACCGGTGGCAATATTGTCTTTCTAATTGTCGGGATAATAATTTTATTGGTGGGCAGAAACAAAGCACTCGCTAGAGCCTTCGGTTGGACGACAATTTTGATCTGGCTTCTTTCATCGATCTGGGATGCAACTGCTAGTTTTCTCTTTCAGATTTTCGATTTCACCGGAATGTTTATTTTCGTAACATTGCTTTTATTTTTGAATTTCGAGCGAATGGGGTTAAAAGTGGCTAAAATTTATCGCTGGCTGGTTGTGATTCTCGGCGCGGCGATATTTTTGGTATTTGGTGGACTTTCGCCTCATGTTTTCTTCGGCGCATTGGTTTTTGCCGTCATAATTACTGAATTTTTGGCGAGGCAAAAATATTCAAGAAAACTTTGGTACTTGGGCTTGGCTTCTTTCGCCACCGGATTCATATTTTGGATAATTGATATGAATAAACTCATTTGTGACCCGACAAAAATTTTCTCTGGCCGCAACTTAGAGCACCTATTTTTCTCGATAGCAATATATCTTCTGTGTGTACATTATAGTAAGATTCAAGAAGAATAATTGAGGGTAATATGAATATTTTTCTTACTTCACAAGCGTCGAGGGTTTTGGATAAGATTGTGGAAATGCTACCAAAACCACCCAGAGAACTCAGGGTGGCATTTATTCCGACAGCATCCGATCCCTACGAAGAGCATCCGTGGTTAGATGAGGATCGAGCGAAGTTTATCGAACTTGGATTTAATGTTATTGACTTCGATTTGAAGTATAAAACAGAGGATGAAACGCGCCAAGCTCTTAAAAATTTTGATATTTTGTTTGTTGCTGGTGGTAACACATTCTATCTTCTGAGCGAAGCAAGGAAGAGCGGGTTCTGCAAAGTTGCAAAGGAAATGGTTGAAGCTGGCAAAATTTACATTGGATCTAGTGCGGGAAGTTACATCGCTTGCCCAACAATCGAAGCAGCCACATGGAAAAATCCGGAGAAAGAACGATTTGGGCTGGTTGATCTAAGGGCTTTGTGCTTCGTAGATTTTATACTCACAGCACACTACAAAGACAAATATAAGGATGCAGTGGCTGAAGGCAAAAAAACTTCTAGATACCGTGTAGTTGTATTAACTGACGAACAATTTGTTGATAAAGATGGAAAAATTTACTAAAAATCTAATAGCCCCTTGTGGGATGAACTGCGGAGTTTGTCTTCACTATTTACGGGCAGAAAATAAATGCCCTGGTTGCTTTACCGGTCGTAAAGTAAATAGTCGACCGATCAAGTGCGGGCGCCGCCTATGCAAAAGCCGAACTGGCGTTTTCTGCTTCGAGTGCAATAAGTTCCCTTGCGACAGCATTGAGCGATTAGATGCGCGCTATCGTGAAAAATACGGCATGTCGGAAATTGAGAATTTACTATATATAAGAGACAATGGAATTGACGAATTCTTAAAATCGCAAGGGAAGAAATATATCAAAGGCGACAAAATATATTGCGTGCATGATAAAAAATATTATTAGAAATCTAAGCCATGAAAAATAGTACAGCAAAATTTTTCCTTTGGATTCCCAGAATTCTCTCGATCCTTTTCATTATCTTCATCAGCATATTTGCTTTGGATGTTTTTTCTGAATCACAATGGCTATTTGCTCTTTTAATGCACCTGATCCCCACTGCTATTTTGATTATATTAACAGCGATTGCCTGGAAAAACGAGTGGATCGGCGGAATGATATTTTTTGCATCTGGAGTGATTTTTTTGATTGCGACTCGCCTTGAGGCCTACATAATCGCTCTCCCATTAATTGCCATCGGGGTATTGTTTTTACTGAGTAAAAAATATGGTCTAAAGAAATGAGGTGTAAATGGCAAAACAATTAAATGAGAATGGAAAAGAGCTGGGACCGAATGATGAAACCGGCTGCTGCCCGCGATTTGATCCCAAACCGTGGGATGGAAAAGTTATTGAATGGGAAGCTAAAAAGTTTATAAAAGACCGCGTCAGAACGTTTATGTTCATGCCGATTAACTTTGGCAAAGTAATGACTAGAGCGATGAAAAAGATCGATGATTCAGATGCCAAGTCAGACGTCGGACTCTGCTTATCTGACCATACTTCAAAATGGAATATGGACATTTACATTGCCGTATCCAAAGAAGTTAAAGACGCGGATAATGTGACGATTTCCGGCAAGTTTTTATCCAAAGTTTACGATGGCCCGTTCAAAGATACGGGCATTTGGTGTAAGGATTTCGAGAATTATGCAAAAAAAGAGGGTCACGAGATTAAAAAGTGGTACATGTCCTACACTACCTGCCCTGCCTGTGCCAAAAAATACGGCCATAATTATGTGATTGTCTTGGGACAAATTTAATTCAAATCTTATGGGAAAAATAAGACTGAAGAGATCACAATAAATTCTTTGGAGATATCATTAAAAAAATGAAAAAAATATCAATTTTCGGTTTTCTTGGGACCGCTACATATCTTTTAACAATTATCATCGGTGGACTTTTTAGAGACAACTATCGGCTTTTTATTGACCCGATCAGCCGTATTTTTGCACGAGGCCTTCCTGGAAGCTGGGCCATTGCCCTGTTTCTTACACTAGGCAATTTTTTGATAATTGCGATCGCGATTGGGATATTTATTCGCTCAAAAAATACTTTTATCAAAACCGGAATGATTTTTTTGATTTTTTCAGGGATCATCGCGAGCATACTGTATAATTTTTTTCCAATGGATCCATGGCTCGGCGGCCGGACCCCGGCAGATGTCATACACAATGATATTTTTGGGGTTGTTGTTGCGAGTATTATTTTTGCCTTGTTTTTCTTTGCCCTGGGAGCCAAATTTGAACTGAGATACAAGAGTTTGTCCAAATATCTTTGGGCGACATTTATTGCGTTCCTCGCAGTTAGTGTTGCCGGCGGAATATCCTGGGATAATTTTCCCTATCTCACCGGCTCACTTGAGAGTATTTTTTTGTTAATCTTCATGCAATGGCTCATTGTGATTTCAAGAACGCTTCAACTAGAGCATAATAAAAACAATTAGATGTTTGGAAGGAAAATGAACGAGGACCAAGAGCCCAAAAAAGAAGTTTTTGAGGAAGACGACGAATCGGAATGGGAATAAATTTTATATCAGTAGGAATGGGTTGAAAAGAAAGCCCGAGCTTCATCTCGAGTTGAACTTATAGGCACTCCGCTTTGATAGAGCATCCTGATCGATCTTTGATCATTGGCCTTAAGCCCACCCCAATACATCATAATCGGATTACCCATCTCTGACTCTCCCAACCTATTCGAATGGCCCATAAAACCAACCGCATGCATCATTTCGTGCTTTAGAGACCAGCATTTTTCTTCGTTGCCCCAATCGCTATTATTTGGAAGATAGATTACCGCCGAGGTCATATTCCCTAAAGTATCATTTGTCGTATCCGCAAACGGTAAATAATTACCATTCATTTCCCGAAGTTCCTCCATTGTGACCATCTCGATCCTTATCTGCATCGCCGGTTGGTTGGCATCATGAACAATCCTAACTCCTCCAGAATTATTGTTGAAATCAGCAATGAACATATCAAGACATTGGTTATACTCTGATAAAATTACGCCAGGCCGCCCTGCGGCATAAATTGTACTTCTCGACCAACGTTTTGTATTCCTGGGTTCAAATTCACCGATACTGGAATTTGCTAGATCAAGATAGAAATCCAAGAAACTGACAGATGCGGCTGGAGGTGTCGTTCCTGGATTTGATCCTCCGGAGTTATCTTGTCCATCTGATTTATCACTTTTGGGCGCATCTTTTGTATCAGGAGTTTTTGTTTCCGGATTATCTGCCAGATTTTCAGCCGAGGGTTCTTCGTTGGGAAAATTTATTTCGATATCGTCTTTTGAATTTGGACCGAGAAAATATGAGCGATAACTAGCATATCCGGTGACAGCAAAAAATAAAAAAATTATTACTCCAAGAATGATCCAGCGGGTTTTTTTGGGGGTTTTGGCCTTTTGTTCTTCGCCAGGTTTTTGATCTTCCCTTTTTTCCATCAAAATTTATTATATTCCTCCGTCATCAAGTTGAAAATAAGTTTATGCTTGAGTAAAATAAAAGCAATATTGATATTGCTTAGTTGATTTCGAAATGGAGTCAAATGGAACAGTGGATTTTGATCCTTGGCTGGGGGTCGCCGATAGGCATCGGGATTTTCCTAGTCGCCATAGCGACTATGGTTTATATTCTGTCCAAGGCCAACAAGAAAAAAGAATAGGAATATTCTAAAATATTTCATTGGACGAAGGAATCATGAGACGATGGTTCCACTGGATTTTTTTGGGAATTGGAATCGTGCTCTTAATTCTTGGTGCAACCCTGGCATTTTATTACTACTACCGCTTGCCGATGGAGATCAAGTCCGGCGAATTCACCCACACAGCGATTGATGTCGTCCAAAGTAGCGGCAAATCGCCAGGAATTGTAACTTGGAAAATCGGCTCAAATACCTATACAATCGATAATTCGGGTGATGGCGGTGGGGCCTCCACTAAAGATACTGATACAAAAAAATAATTGACCTCGAGGAACTCTTTCGCTATATTTTAGCTGTTGGAAAAATGTTCTCGTGTTCTGCCCTTGGAACAATCAAACGAGCCCAACCGGAAAACTCAAGGGCCCCAAAAACTATTCAAATGCGGACTTGCCTCGAGTCGAAAAGGTTTACCTCGAGCTTAGTCGAGAGGTCGAAATTGGATAGTCTTATCAACCTAACTTCGCTGGAGAATTCATGGATAATAAAGAATTCAACAAGGCCTTCGATGAGGCAACAAAGAAGAAAATGCTCGAAGAGCCGGAAATTTGGTACAAACCGCGAAGGCACAGATGGGATGAGTGGGGCTCGCCGGTCGGACTGGGAATCTGGTGGTTGCTATTCTGGGTTACACCAGCAATCGTCATCTACATCCTCCATCTCGCCGAACTGATCTAGCAAGCAAAATAAAAATCGCCCGACATTTCTCGGGCGATTTTTATTTGGCAAACAATTTGAAAGTTTGCTCAAGAATATTGCAAAAAAGGCAAATTTATTGTATAAAATATACGCTCAATAAAACGGAGAAATCTGTGACTCGGAAAGGAGTTGCTGCGGTACCTATGACCGAAACCACCAACCACAAGAGACAGAGACAAGCCCGACTCCGCACTCGCCAACCGTTAATGCTTGACTTGAGCGACGGCGAGCTTCTGAAAGAGCTCGGCAACAGCGTCCGCGTCCACTTCCGGTGCGGCCACATTGAATGGGTCGACACTCGCACCCTCCTAGCTCAAGACGGAGGTCGAGCCGTCGCCACTGCAGCAGTCAAGTACAATGCGGTGATCCGTCGGAGCCAGACGTACTGCCCGGCCTGCAACAAGTGACGACTTCGCTACTCCGTACACCGCGCCCATTCCTGCAACTCGGGAATGGGCAAGGCCAGAGAGATCAAATAATTGATCATTCTGGCCTTTTTTGGATCAATTTCCATATTTATCTCCATACTCTCGAGCTAAAATAGAAATAATTTAGAATGTAAAACCTAAAGCTGGGACGATAAGCGAATATTCGGATCTAAATAAACATTAAAAGGTGGTAACCAACAGATTGTAGCTAGTGATTTTGGAGGAATTACTCTTTATTTGGCCTCTACAATTATCTATAATTAAATTATCTATTAACAAAAAGGAGCTTATGAAAAAAGTTCTCGCAGCAATAGCGTTATTGATTACAATATCAATGATGCCCTCGATGGCGTTGGCGGCAGATTTTCGAAGCGCAAAACAAGGACCTCTCGATATTGGAAAAGATGAAGCGGCCAAGAATCTATATGCCGCAGCCAGCACGATAAATACTTCCGCAAACATTAAAGGAGATTTGGTTGCTGCCGGAAGTTCGATCAACGTGCAAGGTGATGTCGAAGATAGCTTGGTTGCCGCTGGGTCCAACATAAATGTCCAAGGCAAAATTGGCCAAAATGCAAAACTGGCAGGGTCGAATATTAATCTGACTGGCAATATTGGTGGCGATTTGTTAGCAGGCGGAGCAATGATTTCCGTTTCTGATTCCTCAACCATTGGCGGCGACTTGATAGCTGGCGTAACGACTCTTTCGTTGAGCGGAACAGTTAGCGGCAAAGCGCGAATTGCCGGAACGGACGTTACATTAAACGGAAAAATTGATGGTGATACCGATATTTGGGCAACCAATGTAACCCTCGGCGACAAAGCAATAATTAACGGAAAATTAACCTATCATTCCCCGAACACAGCTGCAATTTCTGAATCTGCGAATGTAAAAGGTGGAATTGACTATCAAAAGACAGAAAACCAAAAGCAATATTACAGCAAAGCAAAGATGTTCGGGCTTTTCGGAACACTTGGAATTTTAGGCATTCTTGCAACACTTGCCTTATTGTTTGTTGTCGTTTATTTGCTGCCCAAAACAAGCAAGAATTATGTTACGGAAATGCTTTCTTCTTTTTGGAATAATCTCGGTTGGGGTTTCCTCACACTCGTTGCCGTACCGGTAGGCCTAATAATCGTTTCAATTACCATAATCGGGGTTAAACTCGCCGCAATTCTATTCCTTCTTTATGGTGCGCTTTTAGCAGTCGCAGGGATCTATGGCACTATTGCAATCGGCGCCCAACTGCTTAGATGGTTCGATTCCCGCCTGAAGGAATTTCGTGTTGATTGGCTAACAATTCTGATAGCGACGCTTGCAACAATCATCCTTGCTTTGATTCCGATTGCTGGCGGCCTAATTGTCTTCGCTTTCATGCTTGTCGGCCTCGGGCAACTAGTTCAAAATATTACTCGGTTTCTAAAAAGCCAACGCTAATTTTCTACTTGACCACGGTTTGCTCAATATCTATAATTGTAGTGTATTATTTTTGATTTAATTATCGAGGGGAGTTTATGAAAAAAGTACTCGTGTATGTAGGACTGGTCTTGTCGATAGTGGCTGGTTTAGTGTTGTTTGCGTCAAACGATTCCAAGGCAGCGGCCGAGGGGCCAACATGTAATTTTATCCCCGATAATACAAATTCTCTCTATGGAAAGACAGCACAAACAATACTCTGGCTGAAACATTCACAACAACCTTTGACAAAATAACAAAGGTTGATGTCAAGGCAAACAGCTTAGGAGGCTTTACCGGCACTATCACGGCTGCGATTTATTACGAGCCTGAGATGGGCATAGCAGGCATGACGACACGGAAATTTACAAATATGTCAGCCATGGATGATTATGAATTTACTTTTAATTCCCCTTTCACCGTACACCCTGGAGTAAATTACCAATTAGTGCTGTGGCTCACAGACAAGAATGAAGCTGATTTGTCGGGCACTTTTTATTGGAGGGTTTCGACAGATGCATCTTGCTATCCCGATGGTTATATCAAGATCAATACAATAAATGATTACCCGGCTTTGGATTTTGGTTTCCAAGTTTACGGAACAAAGGCATCGGTCCCAGCAGATGGTGATAATCCTTCTGACCAAACTGAAGAAACGACCGGGTCTACGCCATCCGAAAATGTTTCATCATCTATTGCCAAACCGACTTCCCTTGCTGCGGCATATGTCTCTGATTCAACACCCAAAGGCGTGAAATTGACTTGGAAAGCATCAACAACTACAGATATCGATGGCTATCGCATTTACCGCTCAACCGTGAAGGGAAAGAGCTATTCCAGGATTGGGCAAGTTGAAAAGACCAAATTGGAGTTTGTCGACCAGGCCGCCGAAGCATCACAAACATACTATTATGTAGTCCGTGCTTATAAAGCTTCTGATGAATCAGCGAGTTCCAACGAAGCTTCGCTTCAGGTTCCAGCCGATGCCGCACCTATTTCACCACAAAATTTGCACGTTGTTTCATTTACTGACTCTAAAATCAAAGTTGCTTGGGATAAAAATCCGGAATCAAATATCACAGCTTATACCTTGGTGATTTACAAAGGAGACAATGTTGTCGAGACAGTAACCCTGCCAGTTGCAAGCACAGAAAATATTTTTTCAAATTTAAGTGCCAATACCGATTACCGCATTACGGTACTTGCTTCAAACGATAAAGGTATCTCCTCTTCCGTATCCGAAATTACGCAGAAAACCGCAGCGGGCGCAACTCAAGTTTCTGCCGGGAAATTCGAAATGACGACCTTGACCTGGATATTGTCCGGAATAGCGGTCCTCTTGATCGGCACCTTGATACTCCTAATTTTGCGACGAAAAAGATTGGCAAAAAAGATCATACGATAACAAACTGGAAAAAAGCAGATTTTATAAAGTCTGCTTTTTTCGTATAATCAGTGCATGAATAATAAAAAACTTCTAATTTGGATGACTTGCTATGGCGGCTGGGCACCGGATTTAAGATCGAGGATTGAAATTCGAGGTCATGATGAGTATTTAAATGGCGTCGTCGATTTTGTGGTAAAAAATAACAAAAATATAGTCAGCTTTTTTATTTCTGGCGGTATGTTTGATAGTAAGGGCAGGACCGAATGTGAGACAGTTAGACCGGAACTTATTCGTCGCCTTGCAGTAAAAGGCATCCAAATCAATATTGAAACTGATAAAAAGAGTATTACAGGCCAAGAGATAATGGAAAAATTTCTATCAACTTGGCAATCAGAATATTCCGATGCTGATCCCGTTTTATTTGTTGACCAAGTTCGGGCTGAAGTTAATAGATACTCTTTTCATTATTATTGTAAGAAACTAGGTATCGATAATCTTAATGAAGACGTAATCCATCCACTACACCGCCTCGACGATCACCCAGACAGCACATTAGAAAAACAAGCTAAAAAACTTAAGATGATGAAGGAAAAAGGCGTTGACTTCGTCGAAAAAGAAGAACGGAAAATTCGTCTTGAGCTAGCTAAAAATAGCGAAATTAATACGATTTGTAGAAGAAAAGATAGTAAACAAGGCCATAAACAATAGCAGCTGCGACCAAATAAATCACTATCCATAACCAAACCGGCGTCTTCCCGTAGCCGCCCTTATCCTCTTCGGGCATACTTCTCCTTTTTTAATTAACTGCTTCGATTTTATTTGATAACTCTGCTGTAATCATTGTAGTTTTCTTCAATTTTGTAGAAAAAATGATCGACTTTTATTTCTATCCTCGCTAAAATGTATAAAGAATTAAAAAAGTGAGGTTTTATGAGCAAAACACAGGAGAATTTACTTAAAGCGTTTGCCGGCGAATCGATGGCGAGAAACAAGTACACATTCTTTGCCAAGAAAGCGACAGCTGAGGGATTAATTTGGATTGCTAAAGTGTTTGAGGAAACGGCCGACAATGAGCGGGCGCATGCCGAGGAAGAATACGAAAAAATGGAGCCAGCTGTCGAGATGACAAATACTTACGACATTAATTCTTTGGGCACGACACTCGAGAATTTACGCCATGCCGCCGCCGGCGAGAATTTTGAATGGACGAAAATGTATCCAGAATTTGAGAAAACCGCGGAAGAAGAAGGAAACGCTGAAGCTGCCAAACTTTTCAAGGAGATCAAAGAGGTCGAAGAGAAACACGACGAGCGCTATACAATTCTTGCGGACAAACTTGAAAAGGGTGAACTATACAAATCCGAGAATGAGATTGAATGGAAATGCCTAAATTGCGGATACATTCATAAAGGAACTTCCGCACCCGACAAGTGTCCTCTCTGCACCAAGCCACAAGGCTGGTATATGGGATTGGGAATCGTCAGATAACTAGTCCTTAGTTTGTAGTCCTTAGTTTGTAGTAATGAAAAAATGACCATGTGATGGTCATTTTTTCATATTTGTATTTGCTGAGGACTACGGACTACTCACTAGAGACTAGCGAACTATTTCAGGTAGTCTCTTAACTCTTCTGATTTTTCGTGTTTCTTGAGTTTTTGCAGGGCTTTAGCTTCGATCTGGCGAATTCGTTCGCGGGTGACGCCGAATTCCTGGCCGACTTCCTCAAGTGTATGCGTGCGTCCGTTCTCAAGCCCAAATCTCATACGCAAAATTTTCTGCTCGCGCGGTGAAAGCTCGCCAAGAAACTCGTTAACGTGGCCCTTAAGAAGTTGATAAATCGCCGATTCCTCCGGCGACAAGTTCTTGTCGTCTTCGATAAAATCGGAAAGTTTAGAATCCTCCTCTTCGCCCACGGGTGCTTCAAGAGAAACTGTTTCTTGTGAAATTTTGATAATATGTTCGACTTTATCAAGATCAAGCCCCATTTCTTGGGCAATTTCCTCCGGAGTCGGTTCGCGGCCAAGATCCTGAACCAGTTGGCGTTGGACACGGATCAACTTGTTAATCGTCTCAATCATGTGAACCGGAATCCGAATTGTTCTCGCCTGGTCGGCAATAGCTCGAGTTATCGCTTGGCGAATCCACCAAGTGGCATATGTCGAGAATTTATAGCCTTTTTTATAATCGAATTTCTCAACTGCGCGCATCAATCCCGTATTTCCCTCTTGGATCAAGTCGAGAAGCGATAGCCCGCGGCCAAGATATTTTTTGGCAATGGAAACAACCAACCGCAGATTAGCTTCGGCCAACTTTTTCTTCGCAACCTTGTCCCCTGATTCAACTCTCTTTGCTAGGCGGACTTCGTCTTCAGTGGACAGAAGAGGAATGCGGCCGATTTCACGTAAATACATGCGGACAGAATCGTCATCGGCAATTCCTGATATATCAAGGTCTTTGTCATATTTACTTTTGGCTTTGTCATCGCCGATTGCAGTTGCAATTATTCCGCCAGGTGCACTTTCTTTGAATTCGATGCCCTTTAGGAACATATAATCAAATATCTCATCGAGTTCAGCAACATTTTTTTCCGGCTCCGGCATCGCCTGGATCATTTCTCTTGCCGTAACAAAACCATGGGATTTACCTTTTCCAAGAAGCTTATTTACCTCTTCTGAAAATGGCAGTGGTTCTTCTTTTTTGAGTTGAAATACTTTTTTTGCCATAATATATAACCCCCAAAAACTAAATTCTAAGCCCTAAATCCTAAACGATCCTCAAACAATCTCAAATCCGCATATTTACACTTTTGAAATTTTGGATTTTGGATTTATTTTGAGTTTAGGATTTTTTCGTATAACAATCGTGATTATATCATTTCACGCCTACTTAATCAACTCTTGGAACTCAGAGAGAAGTTTTTTAATCTTCTCGTGATCGCCGGACTCTTCGGCCGCTTTTATTCGAGCAGCAAAATCGAGCTTGATATGTTCATTCGAATCACGCTTAATTCGCTCAACCAAAAATTCGATTTCTGACTTTAATACATTCTCATCACCTATTTCAATATCTGCTACTGATAATGCCGCGATCCCGTCCAAGGCGAGCTTTTCTTTGGGCAAATATTTGTCTGCCTCCATTTTTTGATCAGCAATTTCATTCAGGAATTTAATCACCGGCTGATTTTCCGACTCCAGACTTGAAAGGCGCAGTTTTTTTGTGTCGACGAATTTGGTCACTTCCGGTTTGGCCCACAAAATCCCAGCCAAACGCTCAACCGCGGTTAGATTTGGGGCTTGGGCCTGCTCCACAGAGCCTTTTTTGGCCTCATCGGATTTGGTTTTTGAGAGCGCATCCAAGAGCGAGGATTCAGAAATGGCTAGCTTGCCCGAAAGATACTTCAAGTAGTGCTCCTTTTCAATATCGGAATATATAATTTTGATCACGGGCAATATTTCTTTGGCAATTTTTTTCTTGGCAGAAACTGAAAGATCGGGATCTTTGCGAACAAGAAGATCAATCCAATACTCAAGTGCCGGCTTAGACTCTTTTACTGCCCGCTCCCAATTTTTTGGGTCAGCCTTGATCGCTTCATCGGGGTCCTTGTAAACTTTAGGCAAAGAAATTATCCGTGCAGTAATGTCATTTCGCAGTGCAATTGTAATCGCTTTCTTCATCGCCGCTTCACCCGCCACATCGGAATCGAAAGAAAAAGCGACTTCTGATGCGTAGCGAGACAATATTTTGAGCTGATCTTCGGTCAAGGCCGTTCCGGACGAAGCAACGACATTTTTAAAACCGGCCTGATGACAAGCGATCACATCCATATTGCCTTCAACAAGAATGGCAAGATCAGCCTCTTTAATCGCCATTTTTGCCTTATCAAGCCCGTAAAGCACCTTGCCCTTAGTATAAATCTCCGTCTCAGCGGAATTGACATACTTTGCCTGCTTCTCATCGTCTTCCAGAACGCGTGATGTAAAAGCAATCACCGAGCCCATGACATTGTCAATCGGAAACATGATTCGGCCGCGAAACCGATCATAATAATCGCCTTTCCCACTCTGCGCCATTAACCCGGCTTTGGCGATCTCCGGCGGTTTGAACTTGAATTTAATGCCAAGAAATTTGCGTAAAAAATCCCAAGAGTTCGGCGCATAGCCAATGCGAAATTCACTTATCGTCTCATCGGTCATCCCACGTTTTTTCAAATATTTACGCGCTTTTTCAGCCTTCGGATGATCGGTAAGAATTTTATGATAAAGTTTTGCAGCAATCTCGTTAATTTCATAAAGGCGAGTTTTTTGATCGGCCCTGTGTTCAACATTGCCATATTTAACCGATTGCGATTTTAATTTTATACCGGCGCGATCAGCAAGGATTTTTAGAGCATTGTAAAAATCTATGCCCTCAATTTTCTCAATGAAGGTAAAAATGTCGCCGCCTTCCCCACAGCCAAAGCACTTGAAAGTTTGCCTCTCCGGTGAAACCATAAAGGAAGGAGTTTTTTCATTGTGAAAAGGGCAGGCTGCCTTATAATTGACGCCCGCCTTCTTAAGCGTAAGATAGCTTGATATCACCTCGGTAATATCAAGCCTCTCCTTTATTTGTTCGACTTCATCCATGTAGACCAATTGTATAGAAAAAAATCACTTTGGTCTAATTAGCATCAAATTGCATACAATATTTGGCATTTTGGTTTTGCAGCTTTTTGGGCTTCTCTTGCTTGATGTGATATGCCAACACAAGCTCGTCATATAAGCCTTCAATCAGTTCATATCTGCGCGCTTCTGCAAGATCCACCCATGCAAAATCAATTATTTCATCACCTAATTTTATTCCGCCCCCAGCATAATCAGCGGCAAAACTTATCACAATGGTCGGAATGTTATCTGGCCGTATAAAAACTAAATTTTTTATATACGAAATATTCCTAATTTGGATCCCAACTTCCTCGGCACATTCTCGCATTACCAAATGGTCAAGAATGTGATGCCAATGCTGTGAGGTATTTTTGGGTCGATGAATATAATCGTTCAAATTTAATTTTCCACCGGGGAAACCCCATAGTCCCGCCATGGCAGTTTCTTTTTTCGATCTCCTAACAATCAAAAACTTGTCGCCTCGCATTATCGCCGCCGTTGCCACCACATAATGGTTGTTCTCTTCTTTCATAAACCTCCTTGGGATTATTATCCCAAGGATAAACCTGCCGGTTTTGCATGTAAAAAAATAAAAAATGCCAATTACTTATTGACACTAAATGTCGTAGGAAAGAACAACTATTCAAAATAATTGCATTCGCAAGGAGTTTTCTTGCAGACATGGCAGCCATCTTTAAACATGGCCAGAAATTCATCTTTAAAGTCAATTTTGAAATAATTAAATATTCTAAGCAGCATAACAAAATAATCCGCTGTTAATATTTCGATCTCTCGAAATCGGCTTTTTCTTTTTTCTCTCACAAAGGCGCGAAAAGCTGACATGAGTTCCTCGAATTTAGAGCGCAATTTTAAATGGTAATTTTTTACTTTTGAAACTGGATATATTTTTAGAAGTATTTCCTGCCACTCGGAAATATCTTGGGGTTTTCGTGATGGCGGCCGACCGGTTTTCTGCGATTTTTGTGGTTCTAATTCATTGCAAATACAAGGAATTTCAAGGCAGAAAGGGCATTTATAAGAATATCTTTTCCAGAGATTTTCCGGCAAATCAATGTGAAACCGATTTACAAAAGCAAAAAGCCATGCGAAAGAGACCATCATATTATTAAACGCTTCGGGAAGCCTATTTTTATTTTGTTCTTCCATATATGCGGTAAGAAAACGCTGATGGTTATAAAGCAGATCTTCGACAGAATAAAGGCGATCATCGGGTACCTGATAGATTGCTTCAATACGAAGAAGGATATCGTTCAAGGATAGATTTTCTTCATTTGTTCTCATGCATTCATAGTATCATATTTGTCAAATTGGCCTTTAAAAAGAAACCGCCCGTGCCAGCATAGCTGACACGGACCGGTCTCCCCTTTCTTTGGTTTGTTGCCACGCGACGCTACCCACCTTCCGGGCTGGTCAGGACCTCCTCAATGACCAGGATTGACCTCTCCAGATCAAGGCCATCCAAGATAGCCTCACATTCGTTCAGAATCAGCCTGGCGCCCTCCATCGCCGTTGTCTCTCCTGTCCTCTGAGTCTTAAGAGACTCGATCCGGGCACGAAGGGTTTCGATCTCTCCCTCGATTCCCTCGATCTCGTGATCAAGGCGGTCAACTTCGAGACGATGCCCCTCGATTTCTTCTCGCACCTTGTCGGACGCTTCCTTCAAGTCCTGGTACGGACCAGAGGCAAGAAATCTGTGCATCCACTCGAGACACGCCCGGGATTCGCCATCATTCGGCCTGCGCCCAAGCATCTGCGAGATGGTGCCAAAGGCACAAGATGTGAGAGAGTAGTGCCCGTCCACGCGACACAGATCCCGCTCCTTCACGCGAGCAACGGCATCACGCACACCCTCATTGGTCACTCGGCTCGGTGACCCAAGTATCTCGCCAAGGGCCCTCCGTGCGGCGCCCTTGACTTGGCCCTCGGTCAGCACAAGCCTACTCTTTGTAGTCATCCCGCGAATGATCTCGTAGAGCACGAGCCCATCCTGATCGCTGAAGCGCAAGAGTGCTTCCATTGCTGCGTCGTGTTCGGCTTCCTCGGAGTTGGGTGGTAGGACCTGTTCCTGTTCGGTGTGCTCAATCTCCTCAGTCTCATCAACCTCGAGGGCCTTGCCAGTCACGACTGCGTCGAGGCGGTTGAGCAGTTCGATGATCTGTGCCGGGCTCGGGCCATTGCTATCGGTGCTATAGACCCGGTAGGTGAAAGTGCCATGCATGGCCCGCCGGGGCATCTTGCACCTGATGAGGGCGTAATCCCGATCACCGGGATTGTCTACGCGCACTCCCCAGACACGATCCTCTTTCGGGCCACTTGTGGTGTCCACATCTGGTATCGAGATGGCCTTAAAGGGTCCGTGAAGGCCGGCTTCATCGAACTTCCCAGCTAGCCATCTCGGAAAACCAGGTGGCGACCACGACCCTGACGGGTGTCTGGCACTCCCGACGACCTCTACGCTCGTTGTTCCTACCATTGCTTCGAACTGTCTACGTTTTGCCAAAGCGGTTCACCTCTCCCTGAAAGCGTTGGTACGGCAACACACTTATACCACAAAAAGCCAAAATTGACCAGCATAATAGCTGATCTTATTGCTAGCGATTAATATGAAAATGCTAAAACCGAAAAAAGGTCAACAAAAATATTTTAATATTGAGGTTGTTCTTAAATCCGATTGATCTTTAAAACTGAATCTTGCAAAGAGGCTTCCACTTCTTGCCCGATTTCCAGATTTAAATTTTGGCGCAGGGTTTTCGTCATACCAATGAATTGATCAATTGAACCATCAATAATAATGGCAGATAATCCATTAATAATTGATTTACCCTTACAAACGCCGAGATTCTTTTGATTCTTTGGGCTTAGAGCACACAGAGGAGTGCTTTTGACATCTTTAAATTTTTTTAACGTCTCTTTCTTAAAACCACGAACGATTAGTTTCATAATTCTCCTTTGAATTTAAATATTTGTACAAAGAATAATAATATTTCACTACTTTACATAATAACAGAAATATTGTTTTACTTAGCCAATGGTTCAATAATAGTCATTTGATCAATAATATTTCATTTACTATATTTCTCTGGTATAAGCATATTATGGTTGTCTCGACGTTATCCTAAAGGAAGGACTGGTGGATACGATTGAAAAAGGTACCGACTAACCGTAATCCGAGGAGAGGCAAGCTGGAAGGAGAGGGAAAGACCAAGCGGCTGTACCATGCAGTCGGCAGAGGATTTGGGGAGGTGGTGATCGTAGAGCAGAAGAACACGATCACCAAGCACAACGACCCCTCCCAGACCGAGGAGTTCGAGTCTAAGGGCCGCTGTTCCACGACATTCGCCTCGCGGGTTTTCGAGCTGCTCACCGCGGCCGGAATCCCCAATGCCTTCATTCGCCAGACGGGCGACAACGAGTTTCTCATGCACAGATGCAAGATGCTGGGACTCGAGGTCGTCATCCGCCGTCTCGCGATGGGCAGCTACTTTGACCGCAACCCCCACATGAGGCCCAAGGCTGGTGATCCGGCTCCGCGCCTCCACCGGCTGGTCATCGAGATGATGCTGAAGACCACGGAAGGGATCGTTCCGCTCTTGAACGGAAGCACGCACGACACCGGCATCCGCGATCCCAAGCGGCAAGATCCGCTCATTGTGGATCCATCGGCCGAGATCTGGAAGCTCGCACACCCGCATCTCCCGCTCTGGGACACCGAGTCCTACATCGGCGAGATCGAGGCCAATCGCGTGATGGATCCTGTCCATCTCGAACAGATCGAACGGCTGGCGCGCCTCATCTTCCTTCTCCTGGAGTCAGCACTCACCAATGTGGGTAGCCGACTGGCGGACCTCAAACTCGAGTTCGGCTTCCTGCCAGACGGAACACTGGTGGTCGCCGACGTGATCGACCCGGATTCGCTCCGGCAAGCCGTGTGGAACAACGATCTGGACGCGTGGATAGACTTGAGCAAGCAGAGCTTCCGGGACGGCATAGGCCTTGAGGAAGTCGAGCGCAAGTACCTGAACGCGGCCATGCTCGCGGAGAGGATCCGTGTTCCTCGCCAAGCGCTCATCACGTGGATAGGATCGCCCAAGGACACCCACCCGCCGGTGGACAGTAAGCTACTGCTTCACACCGGCATCACCCATGAGAAGGTCATGATCTCGGGACACAAGCAGCCCGAGCACGTTCTTCCCGAACTCGAGCACCTCCTCGCCCAGTACCCCGATGGCGGCGTGATTATCGCCAAGGTGGGGATGTCCAACGGCTTGGGCCCGATCCTCGCCGCTCGCACCTCTCTGCCCGTGATCTCGGTCGTCGCCAACGCGGCCCCGGACGATCACGGGGTAGTACACCTGGAAGATGCGTGGAGTTCGCTTCGCATGCCCTCAGACGTGCCGAACCTCACGGTGCTAAGCGAGAAGAACGCCATCACCGCGGCGCTGAACATCCTTGCCCGGAAGGATCCGGTGCTGTACATGTTCCGGCAGTACGAGATCGAGAAGCTTGCGGCGGTGTAACCGCCAGCGAGCCCGTACAAAGTTCTTCCATCCCGGAAGACAATAGCAGCAAACGCTTCAGGCGGCCCGACTCGGGCCGCCTGAAATGCTACAGAATCAAAATTCTCATTAATTATCCGATGATATACCGACATAAAATACATTAAGAGAAGGAGGCCCGCGCAGTACAGTCGGGCCTCGTTGCTCGGCGGATTACCGCCATCGGTCACCTTCTTCTCTCCTTGTGATTCTTTAGCGCCCAACGAATGAGAAACTATTAAAAATTAGACGAAATATTTCCAGCAGAATCAACAATACTAAGTTTATTGTTTGGCATATGCAAAAGTATTTCAGCATGACTGCAAAAATTGAAATAGAGAATATATTTGAAAACGATAATTTACTTGCGATATTTTTTCAGCAATCTATCGCTTACCGGAACAATTATCATCAGCCCGGCTAATAGTCCCAGGACCAGCCACTTATTTTCGGAGACAGGATTTTGCGGCCCGGTTTCCGGCAAAGCTGTTATCGTAGTAGTTGTAGCGGGTGTAGCAGGATTGTTAACAACAATTCTAACTGTTGACGAAAGATAAGTGTCCTCGCCTTCAGCCTTTGCCTTGTCGAGATCAAATACCCCCGCAATCCTTTCTGCATCTGGACCAACAACATAAAATGTGCCAGTTATTACTGTCTGATCGGGAACGTCAGATTTTATTCTAGCCGAGATTGACCCAATCTCGGCGTCCATCGTGGTGTCCAGACCATTACTCAAAATAATTGCTTCGGGCGAAGAATATTCGAAAGCATTAGTGTCAAGGTCCAAATCTCCCATTCCAGAGCCGAAAATATCAAGATTCTCAAGATATTCCGCGTTTGTGAAAGAAACGCCAAAAATCGGGTTTATGCTAGTGTTACCCTCGACCCGAGTGAGTCCGAGAAAGGTCAAATTATCACCAGGACTTGCTGTCAACGTTTCGCCAAGGCCACCGGCCATTTCCGGATTGGCCGAATAGTCGGAGTAGTTATACAAATCATCATTTGTCGCCTCAAGAAAACAATTCTCTATCTTGCACACCAATGCGGCCATATAGAGAGAATTCCCCTCTCCTAAGTCGTAGTATGTTTCCGGAGTAGCGCCAGCAATCGTGGGAAATAATGAACTTATAGCCATAGCGATCATCGTAGTCCAGACTAGACAAAATTTTTTCATATCCCTCCCTTATTTATAAATACATTATATCAAATCAGGCTATTGACAGATATAAAGTCTCAAAGATATTTCACGGTTTTTTTTGTTATCACCGACGCCGTTGTCTGAGCTTTAGACATCTTGATGTCTCTGATATAGAATTCGGCCGACGTTAGTTTTTTGTAGTCGGTTATTTTTTCAATGAACTCAATTCCGTTTAAATGATCATATTCATGCTGGATAACCCGTGCAAGAATGCCGTCGCAGCTAAGCTGAAACTTTTTTCCGTTTTGACCGGTCGCTTCAATTGTGATTTCTTTCGGCCTTTTCACCGGTCCGAAGATCTGGGCATTTGCGAAACTGCCACATCCTTCGTAGGCGATTGATTCTTCGAGAGAACTTTTGATAATTTTCGGGTTAATGTAGATTCTTAATTCATCAGATTGATCAGCTGTTCTGAACTTTGTCTCTCGCG
Source organism: Patescibacteria group bacterium (assembly GCA_041674405.1). Taxonomy (NCBI): domain Bacteria; species Patescibacteria group bacterium. The sequence continues at coordinate 112,238 of JBAYVT010000003.1, forward strand.
GTTCTGTAACAAAAATTTTGAAATTTTCACCAATTTGAGGAGCAGACAGCCCGACGAGAAGCTCTTTACTCCTCAAGCTATCGATCAGATCATCAATCACTTGCTTGGTTTTTGGGTCCCCAAAATCAGTCACAGCTTTATTCTCAGCCTTCAGCCTTGGATCGCCAACTTGTATTGTTTCGCGAACGGCCATAATTATTCCTCAATATTTTCAAACCTTCCATCCTCATATGGCGGCAGACAAATTTCATATGCTGTCAGCGCCGAATCAGGCGCCGCTTCCCATTGCATCGTATCATCAATTCCAATTGAAAAATATTCCGGTTCCTCATCTTCCTTCTCTACATCATAGATTTTTTGGCTCCCATCAGGTTTTGTAACGGTCAATTTGCCTTTGCCGGCAAGATAACCTTCAATTGTTGATTCTCCTTTGAGGACTCGCTGCAATGGTGTTTTCATACCTGGCTGAACGCGGATAACACCGAGGTCCTTATCAGGATCGTCATCGAAAGTGTAGACATCACACTCGACCCCATCGATGACTTGCATAGTCTCGATGAACGAGACCGGTTGCCAGTCATGTTCGTGCCTAAATGCACCAATCTTGTCATGATTTACTTCGGCATATTCGCTTGGGGTTGTGCTGCCTTGTTCGTTCATCGCATGCTCCAGTGAAATTGATATTTACTAATATTACCAGAAAGGCTGAAATTCTCAGCCTTTAGCTCCGTTGGTATCTTCTCAAATTCTATGGATTATGCAAAATTATAACCCAATTTTAACCAGAACAACACCAAAAATTAGGATTAAGCTGCCAATAATTGTTTCAAGTTTTGGCTTATCTTTGAAAAAAATAAAGCTGAAGAGCAGAGCAAAGAAAACCTGCGATCGAAAAAGCGCTGTGACAATTCCTACGTTTCCACCGCCTATCGATACAAATCCCAAAATATTGCCCATTGCGAATAACACTCCCAGGGCAAGTAATACCCATATATTCATTGAGATCTGAGATATTACTGCGCTTCTTCTGGCAAATAAATAAGGCAACAACCCAATGATTATTACCATATTTTCTATGAATAATGTAAAAATGACGTTTTTCGGAAATGTTCCTAGAATTGCAATTTTGTCGAAGACTGAAACAAATCCAAGCGCGATAACTGAAATAAGCATTAAGAAGGCATATTTGTTTTTTACTAGAATTTTGAATGGTTCAAGTAATCCCTCTTTTGCAGTACTGACATTTATTGTATAAATTCCGACAAGCGAAACCATGCTTCCCGCCAGAGAAATCAGGGAAGGTCTTTCTGAAAGCGGCGGCAAGAATGCCAGTGTCATGGTGACAATCGGACTCAAAATAATTATTGGATATATTTGAGATATGGGAGCATCTTTGATCGCTCTAAATTGAGTAATTCTCGATAGTGTATAGAAAATGGTTGAACATAGTACGCCAACAATAAATAGGACGCTGAGATTTGGAATCCCATCTTTGAGAGCAAAATAAGACATTAGGGTAGTCGAGATCACAATCATCGTCCAGAACAGAATGACTGGGTCGACTTTATTTAAAATTCTTTTGTTTAGAACAACAAGAATTCCAGATACGAAAGCGGCAGATAGAGCAATATAAAACCACATACTTTATTCCAATCAGTTTTGCAGTTCAGTTTTATTTAATGTGTAATTGGCGGTGGGAGAGGGATTCGAACCCTCGAGACCCTTGCGAGCCTACACGCTTTCCAAGCGTGCGCACTAGACCAACTATGCGATCCCACCAACGGACAAATTCTACCATATTTGAAGCTAAAAAAGAAGTCCCGACAGCCTAGAAGGCTCCCGGGAGATTCCTCGAAACCTGGATCTTCAGTCAGCGTCCGCGGCGAGCCGCACCTTGGTCCCTCCAACCGCTCCCACTATGGGCCTTCGGAGTAACGCCCCTTGCAGGTTTGTTCCTCCCGTTGGGCTTCGTGCTCTTGGTCTTAACCTTACCCAAGCTAGACACCTCCCTGTAATCTACAGCCGAGATGGAAATAATATAGCTGATCAGATTCAATTGGTCAAATGAAAGGAACAGCTCCGGCGAATGCCGGAGCTTACGACTTGCGTCCCAACTCAAATGAAGATGAAAGGAAGAGGGCTGCCGCAGAGAGTTTATAGCCGTGCCAAGGCATCTCTCTGCAGCTTGGTGCAATTCGGTGCTGCAGCCGTTGTTGCGATCATTGCTTCAATATAGGAGTATACTCACGCAGACCACCGACGGCCAGGCGCTATGGCCCGGCTTGTCACACCATGGGCTACCACCTCCTTACGGGAGGAGAAAAACGGCGACGCAGTGCCGCTTCTCCAATATTAATATAACACTGCAATATGCAGTGTCAAATAGCCTAAAATGGTGTATCCTGGGCGCGCGGCTGGGCGCGCCCAGGACCGGATGGTAATGTGCGGCAAAGCCGCGAATCCCCCGGGATGGATTGGATAGGGGGTGGTTGCTTGACTTTGGCCGACTCTGGCCTTAAGTCCAGCGGGTATGTAAGATAAATGTTAGCACGAGAAAAAATATTGTCAATAAAATATACCATCACGAAGATGGTATATTTTTTAACCACAAAAAATTTATTTTTAGCGATCGATAATTTCCGAAAGCATAAGCCGCTTCTCAACCGAAGCAATGATTCGCCGTGTAGGCACGATCATATCCGGTGAGACCGAGACAGAAGTTGTGCCAGCCTTCACCATCATTTCGGTGATTTCCGGATATACACTAGGAGCTTGGCCACAGATCGAGCAAGTGACATTTCGCGCACGGCAAGTTTTTATGACGTATTGGATCGAAGACACAACCGCTTCATTTCTTTCGTCAAATAACGCAGCCAGATCCTGATTGTCGCGGTCTGCTCCCAAGGTTAGCTGGGTCAGATCATTCGAACCAATGGATATGCCGTCAATCCCAAGATCGAGAAATTTATCAAGCAAAATTACATTGGAAGGAATTTCACACATCATCCAAAGCTTAAAATCCGGTGATTGGATTAGGCCATTATCTTCCACGAGCTTTTTAACTTTTTTCATTTCGTCAACGGTACGAACAAACGGAATCATGAGCCACAAATTTTTGAGATCATATTCATCCCGAACCCTCTTGATCGCATCTAGTTCCAATTTGAAAAGATCAGGCTCTTTGATATAGCGGGAAGCGCCACGATAGCCAATCATCGGATTGTTCTCTGCCGGCTCATATTTTTCACCGCCCTTTAAACCTTTATATTCATTTGTTTTAAAATCTGTCGCGCGGTAAACTACCGGACGAGGAGCAAATGCCTGGGCAATGGTTCGCATACCTTCTACGAGCTTGTCTGTGTATTCTTTCCCTCTTCCCGCCTCAAACATTGCTCTCGGGTGTTCACCAATTTCGGCTATCATGAATTCCGCGCGCAAAAGACCAACTCCATCAACCGGTTCTGCCGCTATTTTTTCTGCAAGATGCGGCTCGGCTAAATTGACATAAACTTTTGTGCCGGTAACCGGAACTTCCTCAGAAACAAGTTTGCCAGCAGGAGTCCCTGGAGCCGTTGCGACATCTTCAGGGGCCGACTGGCTTTTGATTTTGCCTTTATAGACCAAGCCCTTGCCGCCATCGACAGTGATCATTTGCCCAGTTTTAAGAACATGAGTAGCGGTGCCGGTGCCAACAACGCAAGGAATGCCCAATTCACGCGAGACAATAGCTGCATGGCAAGTTCGTCCTCCGGTATCGGTAACGATAGCTTTGGCACGGCGCATCGCCGGCACAAAATCAGGAGTTGTTTGCTCAGTGACAAGCACATCGCCAGAAACGACCTTGTCTATTTCGTCAGGTTTATGAATAAGTTTGACCGGTCCAAATGCTGTGCCTAGAGACGCTGCAGCACCCTTTAAGAGTACTTCCGCTTTCCCGGCATCAATATCCCCTTGTTCTTGTGTCCCCGGCTGCTCTAATTTCTCATCTCGATTTTCGATTTTCCGCTTACCCAAAGTCGTGATCGGCCTTGACTGCACCATATAAATCTTTCCCCTTTCAATAGCAAATTCCGTATCCTGCGGTTTACCATAATGTTTTTCGATAAGCAAGCCGATTTTCGCCAGCGCAATAATTTGATCATCGGTAAGTTTTTGTTTTTTGCGCAACTCTGCTGGAACATTTACATGCTTTTCGCCCTCTCTTCCGGATTTGACAATTTTCCAGGGTTGTTCATTAATTTCTTTTTCAAGAATTTCAAAAGGATCTTTCGATATCACGTATCTGTCTGGAGTGACAGAACCGGAGACTAAGGCCTCGCCGTAGCCGTAACCGGCTTCGATAGAAAGTTTGTTCAGATCTTCAGAAACAGGGTCGACGGTAAACATTATTCCCGAAAACTCAGAATCAACCATAACTTGCACAGGAACCGCTAAGCCAACCTTCATATGATCAAATTTATTGATAATGCGATAATAAATCGCCCTTGCCTCGAAGAGCGAGGCAAAGCACTTTTGAACCGCTTCTACCACTTCGTTACCTCCGGTGATATTCAAAAAAGTGGCTTGCTGACCGGCAAATGAAGCATCAGGCAAATCTTCCGCAGTTGCGGACGACCTTACTGCAACAGAAAATCCACCCAGCTCCCTGTAGTGTTCTTTGATTTCCTTGATAAGATCGGCCGGCATTTTTGCGGCGATAATTGCCGATTTAATTTTTTTTGCAACATTATTAAGCTCGCGGCTTTTTTCTGGATCGAGACCTTTCAGAGAACTGATGATTTTTGAGCGAAGGTTTGTTTTCTCGAGAAAATAAAAATAGGCGTTAGCGGTGACGATAAATCCATTTGGTACTGGAATTTTAGCGTTATATAGCTCACCAAGGTTTGCGCCCTTGCCACCAACCCGTGGAATATCTTCCTTGTGCGCTTCAGAGAACCACAATATAAGCTTTGGGTTTTTCTTTTTCTTAAGCATGCCCCTCCTACCCGCTCCGCGGGGAAATCTAATCACTAAATCCTAAACTCTAAATATGTTTTGAAATTGATTTTTGTATTTCGAATTTGTTAAAAATTTAGGATTTAGGTTTTTGAATTTAACAATGTAATTGTACCACAAATATCAAGGGTCAATCACTACTTACAAGCTCATTAAAAACCTTCTTTGCAAGATCGAAGTCATAACCTTTTCTGTATAGGCTTCCCAAAATTTTTTGATAGAGCCTTCCACGATCAGTATCTTTGTTCCTGTCAAGAATCTTCTGACCGATTTCGAGCGCATTTTTATATTCGAGATCTGAATCAATATTTGATAATACATCTTCTATTAACCCGCTTGATATATGTGCCTTTATCAGGCGAACTTTAATTTTTTGCTTCCCCTCGCCAGATAATGATTTGGAACGAACCATATTTTTTGCAAATTTCTCATCATCAAGAAATTTTTTCTGGATCAAAAATTGGATTGTTTCTTCTATTTCATTCTCGGGAAATTCTTTCAATTTGAGTTTGTTTCGAACTTCAAAAATGCTTCTGTCTCGAAGCTCGAGTAAATATAGCGCATAATTAAGCGGGCTATCTATTTTTTTCATTACTTAATCAGGTAGATTTTTCACTCGACCCAAAGGGTCCCCTTTCCTGAAGGAAAGCCCTAGGCTTGGGGTTCAGAATGACAATCTTTGCTACAGCGCCTCATTTCGCGCCTTGTCTTCGGCAACGGACTTATCTTTTATTTCTTCAGCAATCTTCGGGTTTTGCTTCAAAAATTCTCTGGCACCTTCCTTGCCTTGGCCAAGTTTCTCGTCGCCATATGAAAGCCAGGCACCGGCCTTATCTACAATTCCAAATTTGATTCCAAGATCAACAAGTTCTCCTTCATAATCGATGCCCTGATTGAACATAATGTCGAATTCCGCAGTTTTGAATGGGGGAGCAACTTTGTTTTTGACAACTTTAACAGCCACATGATTCCCAACCTGATCCTCGCCTCGTTTCAAAACTGCTTTGCGGCGAATATCTAAACGGACAGATGAATAAAACTTTAACGCATTTCCGCCAGTCGTCGTTTCAGGATTCCCAAACATCACACCGATTTTCATACGAATCTGGTTGATAAAGATTAATACTGTTTTTGATTTGGCAACAGCGCCAGTCAATTTGCGAAGTGCTTGTGACATCAGCCTAGCCTGAACGCCCATCATCGAATCACCCATCTCGCCTTCTATTTCCGCTCGCGGAACCAGGGCAGCAACAGAATCAACAACGATGACATCTAGAGCATTGGAACGGATAAGCGTCTCTGTTATCTCTAGCGCTTGTTCGCCGTTATCCGGCTGGGAAATAAGCAGATTTTCAAGGTCAACGCCAATTTTCTTGGCATATTCCGGGTCAAGCGCATGCTCGGCATCGATGAATGCCGCATTTCCACCGCGTTTTTGGGCCTGTGCCACAATTGACAAAGAAAGAGTCGTTTTACCGGACGATTCCGGACCATAGATTTCGATCACTCGGCCGCGTGGCACACCGCCAACACCGAGCGCAAGATCAAGTGCAAGTGAACCAGTCGGAATTGTTTCCACGTTTAGGCGAGCGCCATCGCGCATTGTCATTATTGCGCCCTTGCCAAATTGTTTTTCTATCGAAGACAACGCTGCCTCCAGCGCCATCGATTTGCCACTGCTTACGGATTTTTTATTTTCAATTTCCTCTTCGCCTTTTTTTCTCGCCATAATATCTCCCTGCTTAATTCAAATATTTTGTCTCAAATCTTAAATAATAATTGCTAATTTCTAATAAAAAACAAACTTCCCAGATTTTGCGCTTAGCATTTTGAAGTTTGAATTTTAGCTTTATTTTTGTTTCAGTTTGATACCCGTATTGGGATGGCTTCTGCTGTCACCGGTTTGTATTCGACGGTATAAGTCAGCGCTTTCTCTTTGTTGGTTTTTCCCTGGGATTTTACCTCGATAACGTTTACGCCTTTTTGTAATTTGTATTCAGTTGCAAACTGGCCATCTGAAGAAACCTGAATCTGGTCTTTGTTAACATAAACTTTTGCGCTTGTATCGGTAACACCGGTAATTTCTATCACATCTTTATCAAACACGGCATTATCGTTCGGCGATATTACCTGAAGTTCCGGTGCGCCTGCAAATCCATAAACCTGATAAACAATGTATCCAAATACTGCAATTATGAATGTACTGATCAAAACAGGAACAAAAAGGCGTGGCGTTAAGAGAAATTTCATTTCCTTTATATTTCTTTGCGGCAGGATATTTCCCTCTTCTTTCGAAAATCTGATATTTTTTTCTTTTTGGTACTTTTCAAGTATTTTTTTCTCGTCTAATCCTAAATATTTTGCATAACGCAAAACAAAACCTTTGGTGTAAGCATCGGCCGGCAAATTCTTCCAATCATCTTCCTCGAGAGCTTCCAAAAACTTGCCGCGAATTTTGGTTTCCATTTCAGCATCAAGCAGAGAAATCTTTTTGCGCGCTCTTGCGCGCTTGAGTTTCTGCCCAAGTGTTGGGTCTGTTTTAATTTTTCGAAGTGAAAATCCGGCAGTCATTTCTTAAGTCCGTAGTTAGTAGCCCTTAGTGAAAATTCAAAAAGCAAAATTATTGATTTTGTTTGTTTCTGACACTTTGTTTTGGTGTTTTATATTTCGGGAAAAGTTGTAATTCTAATCGTGGATTTATCGGTGCCAAATCAGTGGAATAAATTATTGGTCGTTCTCATCAAATTATTAATGGTAAAAGTTGTTATATTCATCCTTGTCATCCGGAACATCGTCGCCTGACGGAATGAAACCTTCCGAGCCCGTATCAGAAACCAGAACGTCTCTGGGTTTGGCACCATCGGCCGGCCCGATTGCCCCGTTTTCTTCCAGAATATCTAGAAGCCGTGCAGCCCTAGCATACCCTATTCGAAGCCGTCTTTGCAAAAGTGAAGCCGAAGCCTTGCCTGCTTGCATCACAACTTTAAGCGCATCATCATACAAATCGTCCTCGGCTGAACCATCACCAAATGCGCCGCTTGACCCTTTGGACGATTTAAATTGCAATATTGTGTCATCATAATCAGGCGGGCTCAATTCTTTCAAAAAATCAACCAAGTCATTGATTTCTTTATCAGACACGAAACAACCTTGAATACGGCGTGGCTTTGTGAGTCCATTGCCGACAAACAGCATGTCGCCGTTGCCAAGTAGTTTTTCCGCGCCGGACATATCAAGAATCGTGCGCGAATCAACTTGTGAAGCAGTAGCAAAGGCAATTCGGCAAGTAATATTTGCCTTGATCAAACCTGTTAGAACATCAACGGATGGGCGCTGCGTTGCAACAATCAAGTGCATCCCGGTTGCTCGCGCCATTTGTGCCAGGCGGACGATCGAACCCTCAACCTCGTTGGCTGAAGTCGCCATAAGATCCGCTAACTCGTCGATAACAATGACAATATAAGGTAACTTTCCTTCTGGGCCGGGGCTCTCATTATAAGCAGTGATATTCCTCTTCCCTAATTCTGAAAACATTTTGTAACGGCGTTCCATTTCCCAAATTGCCCACTTTAAGGCAGACACCGTTTTGCCGACCTCGGTCACAACTGGCGTCAAAAGATGTGGAATATCATTGTAGTTTGTAAGTTCAACTCTCTTTGGGTCAACCATTAGCAGTTTCAGGTCGTTTGGCGAATTATGGAAAAGAAACGTCGTAATGATTGTATTGATACAGACCGATTTGCCCGAACCGGTAGCACCAGCGATTAAGACATGGGGCATTTTTTCAAGGTCAACAGCATATGAGGTACCGGCCACATCTCGCCCAAGGGCAATGGTTAGCTTTGACTTAACTGCCTTGAATTCTTGCGAGACCATCACCTCTTTCAATGTAACTTTTGCCGGCACTTTGTTCGGATTCTCGATGCCGACAGAGGATTTGCCGGGAATCGGTGCTTCCATACGAAGGCTCTTGGATGCTAGGGCGAGCGCCAAGTCGTTGGCGCGAGCAGTAATCTGATTTAACTTCACGCCCTCAACCGGCTTAAAAGTGTACTGCGTGACCGTTGGGCCAATATTGACTTCCCCCATTACTATGTCAATTCCAAAGTTTTTGAGTGTTTTTTGAATAACTTCAACATTTTTCTGAATATTGCCCGGATTGGCAACGTCGTCAGAGTCCTTTAAAATTTCAACCGGCGGATACTGCCAGCTCATATCTCTGGCAACAATTCTTGGTTCTGCCTCAATCACCGGTGCCTTCGCCACCCCCTCTCGCGGTTTCTTCATCGATGCTAGCTTGTTTCTTAGTGTCTTAAAAACCGAAACCCGGTTTCCACGATTTACCTTAACATCATCGTCGTCTTCCTTGTTTCCTTTCGCACTCTCCCAGCCAAATAACTGAGTGAATGAAATATTAAAAATCATCATCAGCGCAATAACGTCTAGTGCAAATGTGATAAGAAAAGATGCAAACAAACCGACGCCCTTTCGAAGCGGATCAGAGATCATATAACCCAAAATCCCTCCGCCAGAACCCGCAAATGCGGCCTCTCGAGTGTCTAAAAGCGGGATAAAAAGATGAAGTGTTGCAGATAAAAATATGATCAACAGGATAAACCCGATGAACCTAGAAACCCTTTGCTTGTCGCGATTCGGAAATAAAAGGAGCACGCCGAACCAAAAAATAATTATTGGGAAAACATAGCCAGGAAAACTTCCAAAGATTTTGCGTATTATATGCGCTACCGAACTGCCAAAATTTCCCGCCATTTCAAAATAACCCAAAAGTATGACTACAGCAAAAATAAGGACTAGAATGGCAAAAATTTCCCGCCAGGTGCCAGCTCCAAGGCCAAGGGTAAAATCAAAGACAAAATCACCCCAATCATTTTCTTTCTGATACCACTTTGGATGCTTCTGCTTGTGTTTCGGATACTTCCGTTTGCGACCCACAATCCCCTCCGGGGTAAATTACAAATTACAAGAAACAAATCACAAATAATATCCAATCAGCAATTTCCAATCTCGATACCTTTAGTTGGAATTAATTTGATATTTGGAATTTGTCATTTGTAATTTGATTTCATTATATCTCCATTGAACACAATGCGCAATAAATGGTATCTTTAGTTTTAATCCGCTCTACGATAGCGGCAACCTAGAACCGGAAAGGACAGACTATGTTACCGTATCTTACGGTTTTGCTAGTAGCCGTAGTTGTGGTAGCAGTTGCAGTAACACTCGTGCGGTCAAGGAATATTGCCGCATTCGCAGACAAGGCTGTTGCAGACCTTGCGTCGGGATCATGCGAGATCCGCTTCAGGCGGATCGAGCACACAATCGACGGCCATCATAGAGGAGTGCTGCTTATGATGTGCCTTCACGAACCGGTCGAGCGCTTTACGCGTCTTTCGATTATGCGTCGCGTTAGGGTTGTTGTTGAAGTCGAGGGAGAATTCCCCTATCGTTGCACGCCCTACAAAATGGAACTCTCAGTGCGCGATGCCGACCTCGCTGGTGTTGCATACCTAACGCTAAGGGGCAAAACCCCTCTTTGGGTTGTCGATCCAGTCTGGAAGCATACGTTCGCAGTGCTCGTGCCCGAAAGCTTGCAACCAGGAGGGTCGGAGAAATTTATAACCCGAATAAGGGTAACTCTACCAACCTGGCCGAGTAAGCGTAAACTCGAGCTAACAATTCCTTAAGCCGCCCAGAACCGCGAACGCCACCCCGGTCGGGGTGGCGTTTCCACGTTAAATTGCTATTTTGTTTTCCCTGCGGACTAAGGACTACTCACTACTATCTAGTCCTAAACCTCAATAACTACAAGGATGACCACCCCACTTCGCCAAGGCTACGCGGGGCAAGACTCATTTCAGAGCAAGAGTCGATAATAGATAATCGTTGTGCATTATACCTCGATCACTACAGGGATGACCATTGGCCTTCGTTCTGTCTCCGTATATAGGAACTCTCCCATGTCGTCGCGGATTTTCTGCTTGATCAGATTCCAGTCGGGCTGGGTTTTGGCTTCGGTGTGTTTGGCAAAAAGCCGTTTGATCTCAGCACGGGATTTGTGCACCAGCTGTTCGTTTTCACGCATATAGATGAAGCCGCGAGAAATGATATCGGGAGAGGTAACAATCTCGCCAGTCTTGTGATCAACGGTAACAATAATGACAAAAATTCCATCCTGGGCCATTGCCTTTCTGTCGCGAAGAACGATGTTGCCTACATCGCCAACGCCGAGGCCGTCAACCATCACATAAGATGCAGGAACGCGCTTGTTGGTAACCGAGCCCATATCTTTTGAGAATTCAATTACCTGGCCGTTATCGGCAACGAGGCAATGCTCTTCGTCGACGATTCCCATATCTTGGGCAATCTGCGCGAGTAGCATCAATCTGTGGCGTTCGCCGTGGGTCGGGATCAAATATTTCGGGCGGACAAGCGCGATCATCAATTTCAGGTCTTCCTGCTTGGCATGGCCAGAAGTGTGAACATCCATAAGTTTTTGATAGATTACGCGCGAGCCGGCGCGATACAGATTGTCCATAAGCTCGGAAACAGATCGCTCATTACCTGGAATTGGCGAGGCCGAAAGAACAGTCGTGTCGCCTCTTTTTATCTTGATTTGGCGATGTTCACCAAGGGCAATTCGGGTCAGGGCAGCGCGGTCTTCTCCTTGCGAACCGGTACAAACAATTATTACCTTATTATCCGGATAATTTTTTAACGCATGAACATCGATGACGGTATCCTTCGGCACGACAAGAGCGCCAAGCGAGGTAGCAATCTCGTATGATTGGAGCATCGATCGGCCAACAAAAGTAACTTTGCGGTCGAATTTCTTGGCGACATTCAAAATTTGCTGAATACGCGAGATCAAAAGTGAGAATGTTGCGATGATTAGGCGCCCTTTGACCTGATCCATGATTTTGAAAATCGTATCTTCGATTTCTCGCTCAGATATTGAAACCCCTGGTTTTTCGACATTGGTACATTCGCAAATTAGCGCCGCTGGTTTCTCTCCGCCGAGCATAGCAATCTGTGAAAAATCGACCGGCTTGCCATCAGCTGGGGTATGGTCAAATTTCCAGTCGCCAGTATGAATAACCAGACCTTCTGGCGTGTCGATCGCAAAACCCATCGCCTGTGGAATTGAGTGAGTAAGCCGAAAAGTCCTTACCTTAAATACCCCAAGCTGAAGTACATCTTTGCCAGCTTCGATCGTATTTAATTTAGCTCCCTCGGCCAGGCCAAATTCTTCCATCTTGCCACGAATAAGGCCGATAGCAAGGGGCGATGAATAGATCTGGGGCGAGCCAAGCTTTTCATAGATGTAAGGTATGGCCCCAATGTGATCCAAGTGGCCATGAGTGATGAGAAGGGCACGAATTTTATGCTTGTTTTGCTCAAGATACGAGACATCGGGAATGACGAAGTCAATGCCTGGCATATCCTGGTCCGGAAACATAAGCCCGGCATCGATAATGATAATGTCGTTCTTATACTCTAGAACCATCATATTTTTACCACCAGTTTCTTCATTGCCACCGATAGGAATGATTCGAAGCTTTGGCTCTATAAAAAATTTGGTGTTTTTGCCTTCGGTTGATTGGGCAGTAAATCTTGGTTCATCAACTTTTCCCGAAATTTTAGCATAGTCAAAAGATCTGCCACCCTCGGGTTTTTGCACAGGACGAGAATTTCGTTTATGCGGTGTTTTCTGACCGGATGATCGGCTAACAAAAGCCTGATCGCCCGCAACGGTGCGCACAGGTGAAGAAACGCTGTGTTTTGGCACAGGTTTGTTTGCTCGGATGTTTCTCGTTGTCCGTCCACCTGTGTTTACTCTTTGCATTTTTTCCATTTAGTTTTTCCTTTAGTTCAAAAGAACATATTATATTAGTTTTGTTTGAATTGGCTTATCGTCGTTATCTGGTTTGATATTCCCTTTAGTCTCCTGCTCTTTGATTTTTTTAAGAACCGCTGGTACTTTTTTAAAATCGTCCATAAGCGTGCCTCGCAATCCGCCATTGTGCAGGGCTGCCGCCGGGTGGTAGAGGGCGAAGTAAACTTGGCCATTCGGCCGTTTGACCGCTTTGCCATGGAGCTTAGAAATCCCACCTGCTGCCGGTATAAATGTATTGCATGAGTGCCGGCCGAGGCAAACGATGAGTTTGGGTTTTATAATTTCAAGTTGACGATTAAGATACGATTTGCAAGCCTCTTTCTCCGTATCTTCCGGATCCCGATTTCCCGGGGGTCTACATTTTACCGTGTTTAGAATAAAAACTTTTTCACGTGTGAGGCCAATAGAGGCTAGCATTTCGTCTAAGAATTTTCCGGCGGCTCCGCAAAAAGGGATGCCTGCCAGATCTTCCTTCTCCCCCGGCGCTTCGCCAACAAAAAGTATGTCAGCGTCGGGGTCTCCGCTTCCAGGAACAGTATTAGTCCTTGATTTCGAAAGTGGGCATAGTGCACACTTAGAAACTTCACCTGCAATAATATCGAGTTCTTCTTTCTTATTCATCAAAAAGAGAAATAAATGATTAAAAAATCGCTTAATTAGAGTCCTGTCCCTCAAAAGTTAATCTCATTGTACCAGGTGCGAATAAAAAAGTCAATAGATAAAGGTGGTGCCCCCGCCTAGACGGCGGGGGGTTCGTGTTCGGTTGCCCGATCGGTGATCCGCTTAAACAAAGTTTCAACACCGATCAAAGGCATGGCTGCTTGGAATGCAGCCTGTATGGTTGTGCGGTCAAGCGGCTTCCATCCGCTCGAGCCGCATTGAACAAGCGCGCGGACTTGTTCAAAAAGTTGTTCCGTCGGGACCCTGCCGGTAGCATTGGTATAGCCACCGGATATCCCGCCGCAGACTGAACGTGCTGTCAGCCTGAGAAGTTGGGCATTTGGTTCGCCTTGGGGCTTGTTCGTTCGGACAGACACGATTAGTCCTGTTCGGTTAGAATCATTCCAGAAGTAGAATTCGGATTCCTCGGTGCCATCATAGCTGCGCTGTCCCGTATAACATCCGATGTACCGATATCCGAGAGGCGCCAGCTTTCTCTGAAGCCTTTTCAGCGCTATCACCTCCAAGCGATCTAAATTAATATATCAATAAGAGTGACATAAATTCAATCTAAATAAAGAGCCGGAAATGCAAGGCTTAAGAAAACTTTTTAGAAATTATCCATAGATTTTGACCTACTCGACTCTAGAATTTTCTGTTAGTGGCTGATTAGTGCTCGTAAATAATTTTTTGCAAATGTTGAATTTTCTCTCCGCCTGGTGCTACAATTTTTTTGAGGCGTTTCTACTCACAGACTACGGAAGGAGAATTGTCATGAACAAGCTGTTGTTGGGCGTCTTGATCTCAGGAGGGGGCACCAACCTCCAAAAGATCATTGATCGTATCGGGGATGGCACCCTTTGTGCTGAGGTCGCTGTAGTGATCTCGAACAAAACCGATGCTTACGGCCTCGAACGTGCCAGAAATGCTGGCATTCGGGCTGTATTCCTTGACCCGAAAAGCTTCTCCAGCAAGCACGAGTTCGACCAGGCAATAGCCGAGGAACTTCAGCACTCAGGCGTTCAGCTCGTGGTTATGGCCGGATACATGAGGCTGCTCGGCAAGGAAGTCCTCGACGCCTTCCCGGGCAAGGTAATCAATCTTCATCCCGCTCTGCTGCCCTCATTCAAGGGGGAGCACGGGATTGCGGATGCCTTCGCCTATGGGGTTAAGGTCACCGGGGTAACCGTGCATTTCGCCGATGGCGAGTATGACACTGGCCCCATTATCGCGCAAACGCCAATCGCTGTGCTTGAGGACGACACAGTGGAGTCGCTCGAGCAGCGCATTCATGATGCTGAGTACAAGATCCTACCTCGAGTCATCCAGTTATTCTCGGAGGGCCGCGTCAAGATCGATGGTCGCCGCATTCACATCGACCAGAGGTAAGCCACCGAGGTTCGTCTGAAAAAGGCTCTGCACTCCTTTATCCTCTTCAGGCGAGCCTTTTTCTATTCATAGAATATGATTAAAAAAATTCCCCGAAGAAATTCGGGGAATTTTTTCTATGAGATTAAATTTTTACAATTAGTTATTTCCGGCCAATGCTTTCATTGAAAGTGAAATCCTGCCCTTCATTGGGTCGACTTCAATCACTTTGGCAGTGACCATCTGTCCAACTTTGAGAACATCAGAAACCTTTTCGATTCGTTTGTCGGAGATTTGCGAGATGTGAATCATGCCGTCGATCTTCGGGGTGATTTGGACAATTGCACCAATCTCTTTTCCAGACATCCTGTCCTTCTTGATATCGATGATTTCCCCGGTGATGATTTCGCCTGGCTGAACCTCACGCATCATCGCCTTGATTTGCGAGATTGCTTTGGCGCCCATCTCTTGATCAGTTGAGGAGACAAGCACCGTACCGTCGTCTTCGATATCGATACTGATGATTTCTTTGCCACCGCAATCTTCGACAATCTTCTTGACATTCTTGCCGCCCGGGCCAATAAGCTCTCCTATCTTGTCAGGATTGATTTTGATCGATTCAATTCTAGGAGCATACTTGGACATTTCTGCCTTTGGCGCAGGCATGACTTTGGCTATTTCGTCGAGAATCTCAAGCCGGGCCTTTTTTGCCTGTGCTAGCGTGTCGCGGACGATATCCATAGTCAATCCCTCAATCTTGGTATCCATCTGGATCGCTGTCACACCATCGCGAGTTCCGGCAACCTTGAAATCCATGTCGCCAGAAAAATCTTCAAGTCCCTGAAGGTCGGTAAGGATTTTATATACAGATGCGTCTTCATTTGTGACCAAACCCATGGCAATACCAGCAACCGGTTTCTTGATCGGAACGCCGGCATCCATAAGCGCCAAGGTCGAGCCGCAAGTTGCCGCCATCGATGTTGAGCCATTGGATGAAAGGATTTCCGAGACTAGTCTAATAGTATAAGGAAACTCTTCGCTTGATGGGATCATTGGCTTTAAGGCTTTTTCTGCCAAATAACCATGGCCAATTTCACGCCTGGAGGCACCGCGAACGGGGCGAACCTCGCCGGTGGAGAATGGCGGGAAATTATAGTGGTGCATAAATCTCTTCGTGGTATCTTCTCCCATCGTGTCAATCAATTGTTCCATGCCGGGAGATCCAAGCGTAGCGACGGTCAATGATTGAGACTCTCCGCGGGCAAAAAGGCCTGATCCGTGAGTGCGTGGAAGAAGGCCAATTTCAATATGCAATGGCCTGATTTCTTCCATACCTCGTCCATCGGGGCGTGAGTCATGTTCAAGTATACTCTCTCGCACTTCGTTGTTCACAACTTTGGCAAAGGCACCCTTTAAGTCAATCTGTTTGTACGTTCCCTCAAAGGTCTGTAGTATCTCCTGTTCAAAGGCCTTGATCGTTTTTTCGCGCGATTCCTTGTCAAGCGCCCGAAGCTCGGCTCGCAACCTATCTGCAACCAAATTATGAACCTCTGCATGAATTGCTACAAACGGATCGGGTGCAAATCCCTTTTCCTCTTCAGTAACAATTTTCCTGTGTTCCGCACCAATCTTTTTCTGAATATCAAGAACAGGCTGAATTGAATCAACCGCAAGCTTGATTCCCTCAAAAATTTGTTCTTCCGGAATTTCATTTGATTCGGTTTCAAGCATCATTACTCTGTCCTTTGCGGCAGCAACTGTCAGAAATAGGTCAGATGCTTCGATTTCATCCTCTGTCGGGCAAACCTTGAGTTTGCCATCAACAAGCGAGACATTTACCGCTCCGACAGGTCCCTTATATGGAGCCTTGGTCATCAAAAGTGCCGTGGATGCGGCAATGATTGAGATTGCATCAGGCTCATGAACGCCATCGTAGGAAAGAACTGTCACGACAACCTGGACATCATTTCTATAAGTTTTTGGGAATAGAGGGCGGATTGGCCGGTCAATTTTGCGCGCTGCAAGAATTGCCGCCTCAGAGGGCCTTCCTTCACGCTTAATAAAACGGCTACCGGAAATTTTTCCTGCAGCATAAAATCGCTCTTCGTAATCAACGAGAAGCGGAAAGAAATCAACTCCTTCGCGGGTATCATCGGCAACCACTGCAGTTGCTAAAACAACCGTCTCGCCATACGTAAGTGTAATTGCGCCCTCCGCAAGCCCTGCTAATTTCCCCGTTTCGAACACTAGTTTCTCACCGGCAAAATCCACCTCGTAACGATGGACCTTATACTCTTCTACCTTCGCCATACTGAAAAATCCTTTCTAGAAGGATGAGAGATGAGTTCGTGAAAGTGAAAGGAAACGACAATCCGTTGATACAATCGTTTATACAGTAGTTGAACCAGTAGTAATACTATTGTTTTAACAACCGTATCAACTACCGAGTTAACTATGTGTCAACTGAGTTCCCGGAAATTTCTTTTGCAATTTCCTCTCACCTACCAACCCATCCTTCTTGTTACTAATTTATATTGTATTTACCTCACAGAATTTTTTCACAGAATTTCACAGATAATTTCGCTGGTCATACCCACACTGAACCTTTTTCATGAGCGTTTTCTGTGTCCTTCTGTGAATTTTTCTGTGGAGTAATATTCCGCTCTTATTTCCGTAAACCTAAATCGGAAATAAGCTTCTCGTATTTCTTCTCATCTGACTTTTTCAGATAATTCAGAAGTCTTCGTCTTTTACCAACCATCGAAAGAAGACCGCGGCGGGAATCAAAATCTTTCTTGTGCTCCTTTAAATGCTTGGTAAGATCAGAAACCTTTTTGGTCAAAACTGCGACCTGTACCTCTACTGAACCTGTATCGTCTTTATGCGATCTGTATTTCTTAATCAGATCAACCTTTTCCCCTGCCTTCTTCGTGTTTTTCTTTACTTCTGCCATGTGTATTGGCTGCGCCAAGTAGAAAGTGTAAAGCGTAAAGTGCAAAGTTTTTGAATCGCTTTTCACTTTGATCTTTTCACTTTAACCTGACGAAGTCTCCTAATTACTTATTAACAAATTGATATTACAACATTTTGCTTGTTTTTACAAGCTTAATTCGTCTTCGGTTGTTCTACTGGCTGAACCAGTTTACCGTTCATCTCTTTCGTGTATTCCCGAATTTTTTGAATAATGGCCGACGAGCCGTTCTCAAGCGTAACATCAGACACTTCGAAACCGGCAGCTTGCGAATGGCCGCCCCCAGAAAATAGTTTCGCTATAGCAGAAACGTCGACACCTTTTTCGACTGAACGAAGCGAGCCGTTCAAAATTCCGCCTTTTTCAGAGAGTAAAAGAACAAATTTGGCGCCAGAAACGGTTTTCAAAAGCTCGTCGATCACTCCACCAGATTCAGACTCAGCTGCACCCACTTCAACATAATCATTGGCAGAAAGAGAACTCCAGACAAAGCCATAATCTTTTTCGTCGTGGATATTGGCGAGTGCTCGGCCCCAAAGTCGTAGTGTTGAAAGAGGCCGTGTTTTATAAATATTTTTGATAATTTCGTCGCGCTTGGCACCAGCTGCTACCAACTGGGCTGCGACAGTAAGCGATTTCGGAGTTGTATTCGTATTTTGGAACGAGCCGGTATCGGTGACTATTCCGGTAAGTAAAAGGGTGGCAATCTTTTCATCGAATGGCGATTTTTCCGGCGATAGTGCTTCCAACAAAGAAACCAATATCTCTGCAGTTGAGGTTGATGTCACATCGACCAAGTTCACTTGGCCAAAATAATCATTGCCGGAATGATGATCAATGTTTATGACCGGTGTCTCATAAAACAGATCGGGATTTTTTTCAAATGGCGTGCCCAACCGTTCGAGATCTGGAGAATCCAATACTATAATAAGATCAAAATTGAAGCCCCCTTCCGGAAATTCAACCATCTCTTTCGTAAATACGCCCGATTTCGGCGAAATGATAATATTGAGCTTATCATCAGAAACCTTATACATTATTTTGTCAGCTTTCACATCCTTGGTCGAAAGGGAGATAACAAAATCGCGAACACCGGCAAAATCACGGGAAATTTCGGAGACATTTGGCAAAAAATTGAAGACCTCCGGAGTAGGCTCGTTGCAGACGGAAATTGCTTCCTTGCCGATGTTTTTGAAGAATGACAAAAGCGCCAGAGAGCTGCCAAGAGCATCTCCATCAGGATCCTTGTGGGTGAGAATTAAAATCTTTTTCGCCTCCTTAATTCTCGTCACCGCTTGTTGTTTGGGCGAAAGTTCCACTTAGTTACTTAAGAACTTAGAAACTTATGAACCCAAGAACAGCTTGATACAATTTTGTCCTTTGGTTCTTCAGTCCTTTCGTTCTTCAGTTAATGATAAACACTCGAATATAGCGGAAGGTGTTTTGAAAGTCAAGATGAATTTAAATGCAAACCGCAGTTCAATGGCTAGCCTTGGCTAGTCGCCGCGCTGCTAGTCAATTTTCTAGCTGCTGTCTAGCCAAGTCTAGCAATATTTCGGCTATCATTATTCCTTTACAATTGTTTTTCTTTCTGCTACAATCAGTTTCGTATCAATAAGGAAATATTATGCCAATCAAAAAATCAGCAAAAAAGACACTACGCATAGAGCACACAAGAACTGCACAAAACGACCTTACTAGGGCTAAGATTAAGGGTGCACTCAAAGGCGCAAAGATTGCTATAACCAAAGGCGAGAAAGATGCCGATAAAAAAATTTCCGCCGCATACAGAGAGCTCGACATCGCTTCAAAAAAGAACGTCATCCATAAAAATAAAGCCGCCCGTCTTAAATCAAGGTTGGCAAAAAAAGTTTCTAAATCTGCATAGATTAAAAAAATCACCAAGGATACGCCAAGGTGATTTTTTATTTTGCAAAAATTTTATTGCCCAAATATTCTGACCCAGCTAAATGCTTTTTGAAAGGCCTGAATAATCAGATTAAGCGCCGATTGCTGGGCCCGTTGTGTGATTACGGCGTTATCTTCACTCAAACCAATATTGCCGGCAGCATCTTTAGACACTGCACGCAAATGATAAGTTTTTGAGGGATCTAGATTGGAAATAACCACTACATGGGCATTCGAATACGAGAGATCTTCTTGAGTTTTCGATCCATATGAATCAGACGATACTCCTTCGCCATATTCAACTTGTGATGTTCCCGGCTCATCTGTTCTCCAGGAAACCACAATCTGTGCTTTATTTCCATCACTGCCCGATGCGGTTTTCGACTCAATAGTTAAATCAGTAACTACTGGCGGCCTGGAATCCAGGGCGGTCTTAAAAGTATTTGTATCAGAAGTGGCAGTATTTCCATACTGATCAATGCCGGTTGCGTAGACCTGATACTGCGTGTTGTCGCTTAAATTACCAATCTCCAAAGAATGCTCCTTTACTTTCTCCGATGAAGAAATTTCTTTGAAACTGCCACCGATGGGCCCGAAATGGATCGAGGAAGTGGTTTCCACATTTGTGGTCCACGTGACGCTCATAGTGGCGTATGGCTTATCCGTGACCGGTTGAAAGCGCAAATTGGTTATTTTTGGCGCCGGCGGTGTAGCGAATGTTGCACCACCAGAAAAATCCGCGCCTAACGAAGTGACCGCGTCAATCGCAATCTGATAATTTGTTCCTGGCTCTAAGTTACTAAGCTCATATGTGAAGGCTGTTGCTTGGCCAGGCAAAGGCACAGGATCCCCGTAAACCCCTGCCCCATACCGAATCGAAATACTGGATAAATAATTTGTTTGAAATGAAAGTAACGCCCGCGTCGGGGAAATTGTTTCTGCTTTGGGATTAATTATTCGCGGAGTAGTTGCCGTAGTTGTTTCAAACCATTCGGATTCTCCAGCGTTCGCCGACTGATCAAGCCACACAAGCTTGTAGCGGTACGTTTTTTCCGGTTTCAAGCCGACTACCGTTACATTATGCGATAAGCCATAAGTTTGATTACCCTGTTCTGACACATAGACATTGCCATCATATACTTGAACAAGCGAGGTTGTATTTTTGCTTGATGTCCAAGTAACCGCCATCGATGACGGCCCTGCAGTGACATAGGGCCCATCTATGATGTGGGCAATGCCGGTGGAACAGAAAATTGCCGTTTGCCAAGAGGATAAATTACCAGCATGATCTTTTGACCTTACATAGAAAACGTTGTCACCTTCCTGCATCGGGGACACCGTCATTGTGGTGTCTGTAATAAATGCCACTGGCCCATTTGTCCAACGTTTATATTCATATCCCGCCAGGCTGGATCCGCCAGAATCCGAGGCATCCGGCCAGGTGAATGTAAATGTTGATGCCGTTGAACATCCCGTTGGAGAAGCATTGATATATTCTGGTGGTTGAGGCGTAACAGTTTCATATTTGTAGACAAGATATACCTCTGGGGCAACCAAATCATTAGGCGGACCGGCATCATTTTGTGTCTGGATGATTAGATAATATGTGCTGCCCGTCACAAGCTCATCTGATACGGTATAATTCTGAGTTGCCCCAATCGCTCCTACATGTGCTTGATAATCACCCGCAGTAGAAGGAATAGCAGACGGATCCGTTCCAAAATATACCCAATACCCTTTTATGCCAGATTCATTGTCTGCTGCTCCCGACCATTCAAAGTACGGAGCCCCGAAATTATACCAATTATTGGTGGTAAGTTCGGTCCCTTTTGCTGCAGTGTCATATGCATGAAAAGTAGTCGGATTTTCTGGTGGGGTTACATCGCCTTGCTCTTCAGCGGATAACGATAAAAAAGTATCTGGAGCACTCTGGTTGTTGTATTCGGTCAAAAGCCAATCGGCGCTGCGGGCAGTACTTGATACTCTGATATCCTCCAAACTGCCTTGAAAATTTTTCTCGTAAGCCAAAGAGCCGCTTGATTTTCCTATCAATAAACTACCGGTATTGGCAGCTATTGCCATGGCTTTTGACTTAGTCCCTTTTGAAACGCCGTTTTCTAAAATTGTCAGGGTACTGCCATCGTATGTTCCTGCTACTTGTGTCCATGTACTCGCAGCTAATGCATCGGATGAATATACTGCCGCACCTTCCCCTGTCTGCCAAATTGCATGGTTAGTATGATCCGGAGTAGTAAATATTTTTCCATCATACACCCCGGCACTCACTACACCGGCGCCATATGTGGCTGCCTTTGTCCACCCAACACCGTCATCATATCTTTCAAGAGTCCCCAGATAATTGCCTCCTCTTGTGCCCGCATAAAGCTTTCCATTGTATGAAACTAACGCATAGACATTGTATGTGGTGGCAGTGCCAGACAAGGCAGTCCAAGTTGTGCCACCATCAAAACGATAGGCAGTAGTGGTAGCTACAGAAGCATATATTGTATCGTTAAATACCAACAATTTGCCCACATTACCCGGGGATCCGATACTGGTCCATGTCGTGCCTCCGTCGTAGCGATAAACTCCAGTACCGCCAGCATATAATTGGCCATTGAAAATGACCAAGCTATTCACACCGGCCATTGCGCCCGGGCACCCCACGCTGGTCCATGTCGTGCCTCCGTCGTAGCGATAAACCACGCAGGCCGCACCATACGTCCCTGCATAAATTTTTCCATTGTATACAACCATCGAATTTACCCCGCGGTTCAGCGAAGAGCCAACTGCAGTCCACGTGGTATTTCCATCCCATTCAAAGATTGTGCCTGTACCATTACTCCCCGTACCCGTACCGATGTAAAGTTTTCCACCAAACACTACGAAGCTGGCGGCGCCATTCCATGTCATATTGGTTATAGTACCTACGCCTGTCCAGGTTGGGCCATCATCGAGCCGATATATAGTACCATTATCGCCAAAAATAAATAATTTTCCGTTAAAGACAATTTGAGCCGGCGTCCACCAAGTCCCGGTTGCAGGATTTCCGAGATTTACCGCCGTCTCAGCACCGGTTGTAATCTGAAAATATGGCTTGTCATCATGACCAACTTTCAGAGAGTAATTGCTTTTCGACACCACACTATTTATCTCTGAACCAGAATCGCGTTTGACCCAACCCTGAAGAGTTAGGTTTGATGTAATATCAAGACTATCGGAATCCCCGACAGAAACCTGCCCAGTTAATCCATCAAACCCGAGTGCTTTATTGATTTCACCCGTTGCACCGTATGTAATTCCGCTCGCAGAGGCAGTGCCATCGTTATTATTCGCAGTTGAATCATAAAGCGTGCCTGATGCTTCATTATAATGCTGAACCATTTTATAATTTGTATCCCAAACATTGGTTGGATCAGCTTGCGGAGAGCAAGAATCATTGCCATAGTACAAATACAATATGGTATCGGAAGTTGAAGAAATATTGGATTTAACCCACGCAACTGTTGCTCCCGTTGAAGAATTGTAGTTCTCAAGCTCATACGGAATTTTGGTCGATCCGTCGGAGGACGTGAACAATAAATCGTCGCCATCAGTTTGAGCATGGGCGACAATATCGGAGTCTGACGCAAGTTTAATAAGGACCGGAAAGCTGGACTGATTGGAAGCAACTAACGTGTGGTCTATCGTAACAACTTTCCGATAACGCCAAGCATAATCATACCAAGACGATGCGTTTGCTTTTTTCTGGTCCTGCCGCATAAGAAAAGTATTCACAACAGCAAAAGTGACAATGGATATTATCACCAAAATCAGCAAGAAGCTATTCCTTTTTCCCTTCTTTCCCCTCAACATGTTACCTACATTTTATCCATTTTCAGGCAATCAATCAAATATTATATCTCGGCAATCCAACTCCTTGAAAAACCGGGTAAATCATAAATATCGCTTTGCCAACAAAAAATCGTTTTTCCACCGGGCCGAAATATCTCGAATCATTTGATTGGGGCCGATTGTCGCCCATTAAAAAATATTCATTATTTTTCAGCGTCCACGTGCCGGATGGAAAAATCTCTGTCCCAGGCGAAATATATGATTCTTCGAGAGCTTTTCCGTTGATATAAACTTTATTTTTGGCGATCACCACCTTTTCCGTCGGCAGGCCGATTACTCTTTTTAAATATTGTTTGTTTTGCGGATCGCCAGGATACTTAACAATTACTACTTCTCCTCTCTCCGGGTCAGCCTCTCCGCGATAAAAACTTTTGTCAGATAGCATCATTTGCTTATTCATGAAGCTCGTTTCCATCGACACCCCGTCAACAAGAAATATCGAGTACCAGTATGAGTTTATTATCGTTACGACGATAACGACTAAAATTAACCATTTCAAGATATCAAAAAAAATACCCCCGCCATACAACAATTTTGAAATCGATGAATTCATTACTCAAATCCAGGTTCCCTAAGTGCGGCGAAACTACGCGCAACATAACTGACAATTGGAAAAAGAGATAGGCAAAATTCGTCTAAGCCGAGGCCGACCTTATCTGTCAAAAACCATTCAGGGATTATGAAATTGTGTTCTTCAAATCTCTTTGCCCATTCAACTTCGCAATCAAGGACAATTGCATATGGCAGATATGCCTCAAATAATTCTATTACCGTCGGCGTATAAGGAATCGGTTTTGGGTTTGATAAAAATTTTTTAAAAGCCAACCAGTTGGACAGCGCCTCGTTGCCAATTTGCGTTCGAAGCGGAATATTTGAAGCGGAAAATGCTACGATCAGGGCCGAAACCATCATACCAACCCAGAAAAATGAGGAGTAAGTCGAGATAAGTTGGAATCTCAGGCTTAGGATGAAGGCGGTTAATCCAAAGAGGAAAGTCAGGATTCCAATCAATCGATATTTTGCATGAATACTTCTCGGGTTGACCTTGAAATAACCAAGCCGTGTTGTAATTGCATAAATCCCCGCAGAAACTATCGACATTTTTTTGCTGTAGAGGTGATTATTGATTCTACGCTCAATTTCGGCTCGGTCGGATGTCAAATTATTGCGAAATATTTTTGATAATAAAATTTTTTCATACCCCAAAAGACGATCATCAAACCTGCCTTTAGAGAAGGCAAATCCCCGCTCCCGATCAAGTATGACTATGTCTTTACGGCGGGCAAGGTCAATCAGCGTGGCGGCAATCTCACGAGAACCGACTTTGCCGCGAAACAAGGCTCCGACAATAGCCGGCGGCAACGCCATCGGCGGCGCAGATATTTCACGATCAGGCGAATCAATTTTATTGATTCGGTAGAGATATCGCAGAAAAAATGTCATATAAAGGAACGTAATAATCGGTAGAACAAGCGCCAGAAGAAGCCAAACATTAAATTCAAGCCCGCGGAAGAAATTGATTATCTGGTCAATGATCGGGTGGTTTATCACTCCTTTTGGGATTTGGGCAACAATAGTAATCGTGGCGTATGCCGAAACTTGTGAAGCGTCATATTCTATCGTATCTGGATCATTTACATACGTCTGCGTTGACCCAACTCCATGAATCGCTAGAATTTCGTGCTTCGTTTTGTAAGCAGAACCTTTTGGTAAGCTGAGCAGAATCTTTAACTGGTCATAATATTCACCGCCATTATCCAAGACCGGAAGGCGGATTTCATCATATCCGTTCACCAACTCCGTTTTACCGACATTCTTGCCGTTTAATCTGATAATGCCATTATCGTCAACCGAGACACTAATAACAGAGTTTTGATTGCTATTCCCTATATTTATGCTCTCTACATCAGCCGAATATTTATTTGTTTGAATAAAGTTAAATGCCAAAAACGCAAGCAGAAAAACTCCGCAAAAGAAAATAAACTTGCGTGAGTAAAATCCAATAAGACCACTCCGTCTCTTAGCTACTTTTGCTGCACTTTTTTTGTTCAATCTCCCTCCGCGACACTTTATAAATCCAATAGTCCGTCGCGCCCCTCGTAGTGAAGATTTGTTTGCGAACCTGTAAGATTCGAGACAAACCTGAACGAAGTGGGGCAACCACTCGTCAACAAACTACAAACAGGTTTTGCTTACCGCTTCTTAATATAATTTTACCACTACATTGCAAGTTTCGCTACAATCATATCTATCGCAATCCTTGGTTCGATTTCGCCGGTTTTTATTTCTGAATCAATTTTTTGCAAATACGAATAGACGCCGATTAGTTGGGCAAGTGAATATTTTTTCAGGATCGGCAAAGTTTTCTGCACGACAAAAGGATGCATCTTCGCTTTGCTGGCCAATCCAGCAACCGCCTCTCCTGATTCAATAAAATCTTTGAGAATAATCATATTCCTATACTGATATACAATCATGGATAAAATCTTGATCTCAGGCTCTCCAATTTTGATTAGGTTGTACAAATGCTGCGGTGCCATTTTTTGATTTTTTCCGGACAACGCCTCGACAAAATGAAAAACATTGGCATTGTTGTCCATCTCAACAAGTTCCAAAACATCTGCTTCAATAATTTTTTTTCTGCCCTGCGATTTTGCATACAAAATCAATTTTTGAAGTTCGTTCTCTAAGCGATTAAGGTCAGCAGAAAGGCCAGATGACAATAGCCTGACTGCCTGAAAATCAATTTCCATACCGGATTTCTTGATATTTTCGAGAATAAATTTATCAATATCAGAGCCAACAAGTGGCGCAAAGTTTTCCGCATCAGCTGATAATTTCTTGAAAAGGCTGACCCTTTTGTCTGGGTCGCCAGATTCAAAAAATATAATGTCGACTTGATCCGAAATTTTCCCAATGCGATCAGCAATTTTAGATTTCAAATCGCTATCCTTATTTTTCGTAAGAAAATTCGTGATGATAACCAATCTTTTTTCAGCCAAAAACGGCATCGTCGAAATTGCACGATCGAAATCTCCATATGCCATTTCGGCACCATCAATTTGTTCCAAATTCATTTTGTTTGGATCAGAAACCAAAAATTCGGCGAGTATCTCGCTTAATTTTTTCTTTGACCGATAAGTATCTTGTCCGTAAATTAGCTTTATCATTTTGAAAAATTTCTAATTTTGTGATATAAAATTTGCATACGTCCACTAAGGGGTGAATGGCTTGCAGATCGCAACAGGAATCAACGTCTTCGCTGGTGCACTCGTCTCCCTTGCCGGAGTCCAGATTGACTCCTTGATGCCCAACTTCGCTGCCGAACCCGAGTTCGTTCGCCTCATTGCCGAGAAGTTCGATATTGACCGTCTCAGCACGATGGACGTACAACTGCCGTCCAAGCCAACCTGGCTAGACGTCCGGAAGGTCCTAAGATCCACGGCCTTGGCCTGCCTCATCAACAAGGACGCAGATGTTCGCCCATACTATGGCGACCGGATTCATTGTCCCGAAGGGGTTGACCCTTCGGACATCTACTTCTACGTATAGCCCCCATCGGGGCCAACGACCATTCGCCCGCTCCTGCAGCTTTTTCGCAGGGGCGGTTGCGTTTTTATAAATATTTAAAGTTTTGTTTTTGATATTTTTTATTTTGTTTGAAATTTGAAATTTGGATTTTGACATTTACTACTTGCACTCCGCCCAACTGGCGCCCACCCCGGTCTCAACTTCTATCGGCACACAAAGGAAAATCGCGCTTTCCATCTCACGCTTCACTATTTTTTCGATCTCGGCCACATCTTTCTCTGCCGTCTCGATAACCAATTCATCATGAACAGTAAGAAGCATTTTGGCATCGGGGAATTTTTTTGCCAATACATTGTGCAAGTTTACCATCGATAATTTTAGGATCTCGGCCGCCGTTCCTTGGACCGGCGAATTGATGGCGATCCGCTCCTCCGCCTCCGAAATGTAGCGGTTTGGCGAATTGATATTTTGCAAATAGCGCTTGAAACCAAAAAGCGTCTCGACATAGCCTTGGTCTCGCGCTGTATCGATCATGCGGTTGCAATAATTCTTGATGCCCGAGTGGATCGAAAAGTAGCGCTCGATATATTTGGCCGCTTCTTCTTGTGGGATGGATAGCGCTTGCGAGAGTCCATACGGGCTCATGCCATAGAGAATCCCAAAGTTTACGACTTTTGCGAGCCGTCTCTCGGCATGCGTAATTTTATCTATCGGTAAAGCGAATATCTCCGACGCCGTTCTAGCGTGAATATCTTCTCCCGATTTAAACGCCGCCATCATCGTCTGGTCCTGCGCAAGGCAAGCAACTACTCGAAGTTCAATTTGAGAATAGTCAGCCGAAATCAGTTTATTTCCTTTTTCCGCCACAAATGCCGCGCGTATTTCTGTCCCGTATTCGCCCTTGATCGGGATATTTTGCAGGTTCGGTTCGGTCGAATTTATCCTGCCGGTCGAAGTTTCCATACCGTAATTTGTATGCAACCTTGAATTTTCATCAACAAGTGTTGGTAGTGGCTTCAAATAGGTCGAAATCAGCTTTGTTACCTCACGAAACTCAAGAATCGGCTTGATAATTTTGCTTTTGTCTTCAATTTTGGCGAGTTCCGATGCCGCCGTCGAGAATCCGCTCTGTGTCCGTTTGAGCCCCTCCGTCGAAAGTTTCATTTTCTCAAACAATATCTCCGCCATTTGCGATGGTGATGCAATATTGAATTTCTCGCCAGCAATCTTGTAAATTTCGCTCTCCAGTTTCCCAGCCTTCTTAGTCAGTTTTTTGCACAGCTTATCGATCGCAAGAACATCAAGTTTAATCCCATTTTTCTCCATTTCACGCAAAACCGGCCTAACTTTCTCGTTAATTTCTTCTGATGTTATTTTGGGCAGTTTAACACCCTTTTCACTCAAATGTTTCCACATATCTGCAATTTTGACTTTATGAACTTTACAAACTTTATGGACTTTATGAACTAGAGCAATTTCAATTGCTCGTCCTTTTTTTTCTGCTCCTCTGTCGGTTTTCTTCCTTGTTTCGCCTCTGCGACACCGAATCTTGCAAGAAGCGATCGAAATCCAAGCTCTTCGAAGAGAGCCTTGAGCTTGTCCCTATCATAATCTCCCCACTTCGCGTCTTCAAGAGAAAAATCGATAGGCACATCCCTGTGAATCGTCGCCAATTTCTGCGAAAGAAAAGCCTGATCTTTATTTGTCAGCAAAAGTTGGATTATTCTTGGTTTAACTTTAAGCTCTTTCGCGACACTTTCCACCATCTCATTGTTAAATTGTTGCATTGTCAAATTGTTAAGTGAGCAATTTAGCAATTTAGCAATTTGACCATATAGGTTGTCCAGTGTATCGAACTTTTGGATTAGTTCCGTCGCTGTTTTCGGCCCAATTCCCGGGACTCCGGGAATGTTATCGGACGGATCGCCGGCCAGCGCTTTCAAATCGATGAAATCATGCGGATCAAGATTATATTCCTCATAAATCGTAGCGTGATCGACGATTTCCAATTTGTTAAGCCCATGCCGCAAACTATAAACCAAGACATTCCCATTTATAAGCTGATAAATGTCTTTATCGCCCGAGACAATATAAATCTGGATATTTTTATCATCTTTAAGTCGCTCGACAATAGTGCCGACGACATCGTCCGCTTCGAATCCCTCTTTTTCATAGATTGGAATATTCATCGTTTTCACGATCTCTTTTACTCGCGGAATCTGATCGTAGAGTTCCTGATCAGCCTTCACCCTCGTCGCTTTATAGTCTGAATACGCTTCGTGACGGAAAGTCGGTCCGGCAAGATCAAAAGAGCACGCGATATGCTCCGGTTTCAAATCCTCAAGTACCTTGATCAGCGTGGTCGTGAAGCCATACACCGCATTGGTAAGTTCGCCTCGCGAATTTGACATATTCGGCGGAAGCGCATGATACGCCCGATGAATGATTGCGTTGCCATCTATCAAAACAAGTTTTTCCATATGCCCATAATAGCACATAAATAGTAAATTTGAATGTAATTTTAGTTGAAAAACTGCCTATATTATGTATAATGTCTTTTGTTCGCCACGATACTACGAAAGGGGCTGTTTTTCTTGAGATCATTCGGTTGCATGACGCCAATAGCCGTAATAGCCATAAGCTGTGCTGGAGTGATGACTCTCATGCAGGGGGCAAGAACGCACCAGCTCACCCTGATCCTGATGGGCATTGCCGCGCTAGTAATGGCGAGATACCTAATCGCGATCGCCAACTACGGCAAACCCAAGATCTGCCGGCCAGGTGACTTTCCCAAGAAGTGCGAAGCTTTCGAGCAGATGCTCGAAAGAAAGTACGGCCAGCCAACCCCAAGAAAACCTCAGTATCTGAGGCCAACCCTTGAGGGATTCGGCATTACTAAGCTGTCCGTGCTTACGAGCTGTGCATTCCCCGATGGCGAAGGCCAGTCTTTTTGCCGAAGGGAAGCTCTGCTACCATCTGGCGAAGAAATCTGCCAGTTCCTGGACCAGATGCTGAAATCCAAGGAGAATTGCGCAGTTGGCGACGAAGAAACCCGCTGCCAGCCGAATATCGAGATCATGGTCTATGGTGACATGGACCTGCACGCATTCCACGTTTGCGCTGCATTCTCGTATATGTCGAATGGCAATATAGTGCAAAATGTTGAGAGGCACTTCTACGGGGAACAACTATTCAAGATGATGCGAGGCTTCAACAGGAAGGCCTTCTAAGGTCTGCCTCGCTACCCACAACCCAACGTTGCTCGCCACGGGCACCGCCGATCCCTCATCCACCTCGGGTGAGGGATTGACATTTATGGCCAGATGTGGTAGTATGCAGCCACGTTGTTCGCCAACTATACCGTTCGCCACAGAACGGCGAACAAG
This sequence comes from Patescibacteria group bacterium, assembly GCA_041674405.1. NCBI lineage: Bacteria > Patescibacteria group bacterium. Next base: position 142,866 of record JBAYVT010000003.1, read on the forward strand.
GAGGAGTCTGTATGATTCAGACGTTGAATCTGACTGGCGCGTTGGGCCTCGCCCTTTTCGGAGCGTTGCTCGCGCTCATCGGCTTTCGCTTCGGCGGCGCCAGCGTGATGCGCTGGTTGGCAGCCGTCGCCATCGCCATCGCCGGCGGATGGTCGGGCTACATCTACGCCGTCGCCATCGAGGCTGACTGGGTCCATGGGGGCTACATGCTCCTGAAATGGACCGGAGCCTTCGAGCTCGGGATCGCCTGCGCTGGGGTACTGCTCTTCGGGGTAGGATCGCTGTTCCTTTGCGGTCCCAGCTTCCGGCGGAAGCAGACTGCCAGCGACGACACGTAGCCGCACAACAACTTCATAGCGACGAGTTTCGCACCGTGAGTCCGACCTCCCTGAGGCCGGGCTCCGTTGTTTTTGTGAGTATAATTTTAAAAATATTTAAATAGTGGCTTCAGCCATACAAGAGCCCGAAACTGCAGGAGCGACGCGACTAAATTTTGGAGTGTCTTGAAGGCTGAGGCAATACAATATATGCGTGCAGGAGTAGGGGTTTTAGGGGCTAGAGGGCTGCCCCGCAATTAAGCCCTCTGTCCCTAAAGAACGGCTGTTTAATTTGAACTAGAACTTTTCTTAAATTTTCTGACCTCTACGATTACCTTCCAAATTATTAGCGCGACGATGAGTAGGAAGAAAAGCCACCGCAAGGTGACAATTTTTATAATCGCACCGGAGCTGAAGTAACAAACTACACCCCAAAATCCGCACCACAGAACCGTCGCAATAAACGAGTAGACCAAGAACCTTTTAAAAGAATATTTCGTTATCCCGCAAGTCAGAGATGTGAGAGCGCCAAAGTTTGGATGGCCATACGTGAGCCAAAGCCACTTGTCACCGTGTTTTTCAAGGCTTGTTCTAGTCGACTCAACGCTATCTTTCAGCCCAAATCGGATAAACGCTTTGTGCAAGCCGTAATATCCGATCCAATAGTTCGCAATGTAAGTGATAATTATTCCCGCCGCAACGGTAAAAACTACGCCCCAGAGGTTCATCGTCCCCTGCCGACTCATCGCAGCCGCAAGAAGTATTACCGATGAGCCCGGAAAATAAATGTATATTATCGGGATCGACTCGATAATGGCAGAAATTAATAAGACTGGGTACCCGTATATTTCGAAATAATGGCGGGCAACACCAACAAGTTCCTGATTTGTGGGTAGCCCTATCACATTCCAAACAGCAAAAAGCACGATGATCGATATCAAAAAAATCACTGGAAATGCTAGCGCCTTTGCCATTTTCTTTACCATAGAACTATTCTAACATTTTCAATATTGGTAATAAACGCGGAACGGGCCGAGATTACTCGGTCCGTCCGGTACTACTTTCATGCGGTGGCAGCCGCCTTCGCAGGCTGATCGAACGATCGCTCGCCAGCCCAGGCATAAGCCGCCGCAACTGCCTTCTCGCATTCCCACTCAGGCTGGTGTGGGCTTAGAGGCACCCCTCCGCGGGCATGGTCTATTCCCGCAAGCACGTAATCGTCGAGAGTGCTGTAGTGATGCCACTCTGGAGCAGTACCCCATGGGGTCTGCTCAGCGATAATCGCCAATTCAGCCAAGTTCAGTGCGGTTGCACACGCACAGAATCGCGCATCATCCTGGGCTATCAAAGCAAGATCGCTGCCCAAGAGGATGGATTCGATATCATCGCGAAGCTGTTGTCCCGACTGAGAGCCGTCGAGATATGAGTTGTAGGTTGCCCCTCCTAGGGCAAACGCAGTTCGGCACTGGTTGTGTGTAAGAAGTGCTTCCCTCTCCGCGGGATCACTTGGAAACATCCTAAGAGCGCCCTCCATGCCGACCACCTCCTCGTTGATATCTTGTGGTTAATTAAATAATAGTCCTTGCAACAACAAAGTCAAATAACAAAAGTGGCCGTCCCGATTGCTCGGGACGGCCTTTAGCTCGTTGCTCTGCTTTACAACAGAGCCTGATATTCATGCGCGGCTAGATCGCCGCGCGCTCGCGGATGTCCGCGAGAGTCTGGTCGATGAGGACCTCGCCATTCCGGAAGACCGGAATGAGAAGATCCTCGTAGCCCTGCACCGACGCGTCCTCTTGGCGCATCGTCGCATAGGCGTTGTCCTTATCGCAGACCAGGGCCAGCCGCCCGGCCTTCGAGCGCTTGCCCGGGTCAGTGACTGGGTCCTTCATCACGTCCTGCCAGCCGCCGTCGATCTGGACCGCGCTGCACTTGAAGGCGAACTTGCAGGTATCGCGGTTCATCTTCTGCAGGAGTCCGCCGCCGGAGCCGAAGGCGATGTTGTCAGCCGACCAGCCGGCAGCCTTCATCGTCTCGAGGATGGACCCAAGCATCGAGAAGTCGATGCCATCGCCCTGGATCACTCGGACTTTCGGGTTCAGGACTTTGAAGCCCTTGCCATTGACCTCGTAGCCGAAGGCTTCGCCCAGGGCTTCGAGGACATGCGGTACCACCAGGGTGGGGTTGCCGCTGTCCGGCCGGACGACCAGGGTACCATCGCGCGAAAGGACCTCGCTCCGAAGCTGCTCGCCCCAGAGGCGGCTGCAGGCTTCGTAGATGTTGTAGCTGTCGGATACCACCGCCACCAGGCCGGAGGGGAAGGCGCGAAGCATATTGGCATAAGCCGCAACCTCGTTCTCCCGCCCCCACGAAGTGATGGTCGAGTGTTCCGCCGCCGGGATAGAGAACCCTGCCATGCGCTCGCAGTAGTACTTGCGTGCCACGCGCAGCGCCTGCATCGTGTCGGTGCCCTGGAAGTTGACCAGATGGGCACAGCCTCCGATGCCCGCGGACTCGACCGTGGTCGAACCACGGAAGCCGAAGTCATGGAGCTTGAAGTTGATCCCGGCGGGGTCGCCGGTCTCCGTGAGATACCGGAGGATGATCCGCTTCATCTCGCGGCTCTGCGTCGCTACCGTGCACGGGTACCAGACCTGGCAGAGCAGCGTTTCAAGGTAGTTGGTCAGCCACGGAAGCTCGAGGTCGGTGTTCACCACCGTCATCATCACGTTGTGAGTTGGCACCGGCGTCCCCTCCGGAATAGCCCGGATCTCGACAGGCAGACACCCGCCGTGGACGTTGACGATCCGCTCCCAGCCGGCTTGGTTGAACAGGCTTGTGTTGCCGAAGTGGAGCGCGAACTCCTCGCGCATCTCCTCGATGTCCTCGGCCGATACGACTGGGCCCGCGAGATAGCGCTTTGCGATGTACTGGAGGCCGAAGAAGACGACCTCCGGGAACTCGCCGCCTCGGCTCTCGTAGAAGGAGTAGACCCTCTGCGTCTGAGGCGGGTACTGCCGGAAGTGCGTCACCTTGTATGAATCCGTCGCTTCGATTAGGTTGAACTCTTTCATCATTCTCATCCTTTCGTCTCTGTTTCAAATCTACTTCGCGATGTATGCCTTGAGCATCTTCCCGAGCGGCAGATGATAATCTGCCAGGACCGCCTCAATCTCGTCGATCGGCACCCACGCGACAGCATCGATGTCGTCTCTCGCCTTGGCGTAGCCCCAGGTCCGGTGAGTGATGAACATGTGAGTCATCACCACATCCGGGGTGCCATGGTAGCGCCAATCGTCGATCTTGGTCGAGCCAATGTAGATGAAGGGGCCTTCGGTGCAGAGCCCTTCGACTTCCTCGTGGAGTTCACGGCTTGCTGCCGCTTCGAGCGAAGTGTCATCCGGATCGATGAAGCCACCGACGAAGCACTTCTTGCCCTGCTCGCGACTCTTCGTCGCAAGCAGAACTTCGCCTTCGTCGTTCATGACGGCCACATCGACCGTCACGTAGACCCGTGGTGTCCGAGTCTCTTCGCGGTAGATGATCCCGGCCCGAAAGTCGGGAGTGACGCTCACCCGCTCAGCGATCTGCGCCCGAGCGGAGGTGCCGTTGTCGTGGCACCGAGGCTCAAACACCTCAGTCGCGAAGTGTCCACCATAGACCCCAAAGAACGAATCCCTGGAGCCATAGAGGACAACATCGCAGCCGTGACAACGTTCGGCGATCAGCGCATCGAGCGTCTCCGACCAGTAAGCATCGGAGAGTTGGTCAGGTAGGCCGATGATCTCGACCTCCGGATATGCCTCCCGCACCATCGCCTCCCGCATGTGATATTCCAGCGGGTTGCGGTTGGTCGGAAGCGAACCGGGGATGCCTAGGACTACGAGCACCCGCTCACATTGCGCAAGCGCATACTCGATGAGGTCGCAGTGCCCCTGATGAAGCGCGGCGACCTGGAAACGGGCGACGACCACTCCGACTTTCTTGGTCATTTTCGATCCCTCTTCCTTTGTTAATGTGCCTCTCGGAAGGACGCTTAACGATTCCCGAGTTACTTAGTGTATATGTTACACCTTGGCATAGTTATACTCTCACCTCGTCTTAGTGTCAATGCTACACTATGTATTATATACACTATCTCCTGGCTTTCATCAGTCCTGGAGCTGATAATAAAAAAATATCCTGCAGGATGTGCAAGACATTTTTCAATTATTTACCGGGTTATTTAGAATTTCGATCTAGAACTTAATTGGCTCTTCGTTATTAGATATTAGTTTTACTCAGATTATCTCAATATCCTTTATTGTTTCGGAGGCGAATTTGTAAAGCTGCGCCGGTCGATATGGTTCCCCGGTTTGCTTCTCGGAGAGTTCCTTAAGGACTTTGATTTTAGCAATTTTTTTACGAAAATTGCGCTTATCTTGCGGCACCCCCAGAATTTCCTCATATGCCTTCTCAAGCATTCCCAGCGTAAATTCTTTCGGCATTAGTTTCTGTATTAAGGTCGTGTAGCTAACCCTAGACCTTAGGCGCTTCAAAGCCTCAAAAAGCATCTCGTCGTGATCATATGAGAGCGGCTTAGCATCACCAACTTTAGCCCACCATGATTCTGGAGTATCTTTTCTCTCTTTTTCGGAAAGTTTTTCCCATGGCACCATGGCAAGGTATGAAACTGACACCACCCTACCACGTGGATCACGATTCACAGCACTAAATGTGCGAAGTTGCTCTATATATAACTTTTTTTCAGAAACACCAGCTTTATCTTTGATAATGCGAACCGCCGCCTCTTCTGCTGTTTCCGTGGGACGGATCAAGCCTCCGGGAAAACCCTTGCTTCCCGCAGGAAATGCCGGCGGGCGATCAACGGCGATCAGGCGAACCACTAGCTCACCATCGCGTAGAGAAAACAAAACTACGTCGGTGGCAAGCACCGCAAACTTCAAATGTTCAGGTTTTGGACTCGGATATTTCTTCATACTTAGTGTTAATAATATGATAACCCTAATTTACCTCTTCGTCAATGCGCCTAGGCAGTCTTAAACTGGTGTGATTTTCTCGGTCGAAAATAATTTTACTCGTCCTTTTTTTCCTCACTAATTATCCGCTCTAGTCCATCTCTAGCATTAGACAATTTATTCATTATTTCGATACCGAATCTTTCACACAACATTTTTAAAAGTTTCAGAAAAAAATCAATAGCAACAATTAAACCTTCTTCAATATTATTAGCCGACGGTACATCAAGGAAGGTCAAATTTTTGCCTTTCGATTGCACATAATCCCTCAAAGAATTTGCGCTTGGATGAGTATATAAGCTCATGACCCAATAGATCTTTTCGTAGCTTTCGGTTTCTCCGATCTCTTCAGCCATATCTTTCATAGACCGTAATGACCAACTTTCCTTCTTGGTCTTCATGCCCTTTTCCTTCAAACAACGATATTCACGATCTCTTATTTTTGCAGTTTCTTCTCTAACCTCTGGAGTATAAATTTCCTCAAGGCTCTTTTTTTCAATTCCATTAAGCAGTCCATTATCGATTTTCTTAAAACCATCATAAAAGCCATGATATATAAATAATTTGGATCGGTTTTCTTCATCTTCATCCAAGATATATTTAACATTAAGATAATTCTCAAATATTGTTCGAGCTAGAACGATGCAGTCTTCTCCAAAACCATATGATATTAATTTTATCGCTCTTATGGTTTTCGAGCTCTTTACTAGAAGGCCAAGAATTACTTGGTCAGTTAAATTATTGCTTAATTTTCCGTCAGTTTGATTTTTAAAATCTTTCTCAAAAAGCTCCTCTACATCACTTAATAAATTTTGTATCGATTTTAGGTCTTTCATTTCTATCACCGATCCTCTACCTAATCATTTTAAAATACTAGATTATTTGTCTATCGTGTGGATTAGGATTAAATTTTTTAATCACTTTAGTTCACAAAAATATTTTTTGCTCATCAATACAATTGACATTTCAATTCTACCACAATGCCAAAAATACTGAATCTCATTCACATTCAGCCTCAAATCTGCTAGAATGAATCTGTTACTGGCGGATCTAACTATCAAGGAGAGACAAATGGACCCAAGGGAACCAAGAGGCATTCCTACCGAGCCGGAAAGAGATTCTGACGAACCATCATTTGACAGAGAACATATTGAGCGATTATCCAATGCAGAACTAGTTATTGGATATGTGGTTTTCAATGAGCTATTTGGCATCCTGACCGATCCTTTTACAGCCGAAGATACTTCAGGATTGAGAAAATTACTAGAACACAGGTTGGTCGCCAAAGTCCAAGCCAGAGAAGAAATAACACCTGCAAATTTTCAGGCGAAATTGCCGTTGCTCACAGAAGAAGTCAAGCGAACAATCGGAATATTTGAGAGCATTCTGACCGAGCGAGGATATGACATCAGTGGTCAGGAACAACATTAAGACGATAAACAAGGAGCGATCATTTCTTTGCAAATAGGCATTGTTGGACTTCCTAACGTAGGTAAATCGACGTTGTTTAACGCCCTTATTTGCGGTGCCAAGGCCGATGCCCAGAATTATCCTTTCTGCACTATTGAGCCGAATGTCGGCGTAGTCGAGGTGCCGGATGAGCGCCTGAAACCACTTACCGAAATTTCGAAATCGAAGAAAATCGTGCCTACAGTAATCGAATTCGTCGACATCGCCGGTCTGGTCCGTGGCGCGAACAAGGGAGAGGGACTCGGGAATCAATTCCTTGCCCATATCCGCGAGTGCGATGCGATCGCCATGGTTGTCCGTATGTTCGAGGACCCGAATATCGTCCATGTCGAAGGTAAAATTGATCCTGTCGAGGATATCAAAACGATCGAGACCGAGCTTCAGCTGGCTGATATTTCGACTGTTGAGAAGCGCTTATTTTCTGTTGAAAAAGAACTCAAATCGGGATCGAAGGAAGCCCAAGCAACGCACCATGCGCTGCAGAAGCTCAAAGACGAGCTCTATGCCGGCAAAAACGCCCGAGCGGCAGGACTTTCCAAGGAAGAAAAAGAAGCGGTTAAAGGGCTTTCTCTTCTAACATCGAAACCTATTCTGTATATAGCCAATTGTTCAGAGGAGCAACTCAAAAATTGGTCTTCCCTACAGACTAAGGACTACAAACTACCAACTGAATTGATCCCCATTTCTGCCAAGATTGAGAGCGATCTCAATGAGCTTGACGAGTCTGAAAAGCAAGAATACCTCGAGACTCTAGGGATGGAAGATTCAGGCCTAAACCGATTGATCAAAGAGGCCTACAAAACACTCGGGCTTATCACCTATTTCACCTCCGGTGAGCCGGAAACTCGTGCCTGGACGATCAAGGAAGGTACTCTCGCCCCGCAAGCGGCTGGCGTGATCCACACCGATTTTGAGCGTGGCTTTATTGCCGCTGAAGTGATCCCCTGGCAGGACCTCGTAGCTAATGGTGGCTGGTCCGCGTCTCGCACCAAAGGCCTCGTCCGCACCGAAGGAAAAACTTACATCTTCAAAGACGGAGACGTCGCACTATTCAGATTCAATGTGTAATCAATAATATTCTTGACAAAATGGCAGAAAATATTGCTTTTACTGCCATTTTTTGATAGTGTCTCTGCGAGCGAAGACGTACAAAACTACCCGAAGGGTGTGAACGCAATGTATCAAAATATCTCGTTGCAGGTAGGGCTGGTGATGCTCGCGTACCTGCTGGGGTCGCTCCCCTTTGGGTACTGGTTCGGAAAGTTCGCGAAAGGTGGCGCATTCGATATCCGGAACTACGGTTCTGGTAATATCGGTTTCACCGCCATTGGGCGCGAAGTGAGCTGGGGAATCGCTATCCCGGTGCTGATCTTTGACGCACTCAAAGCTTGGGGGCCAGTAACACTGGCCAAAGCCGAGTTTGGCGTCGATTTCGGCATGCTGTGTCTCATCTTCGTCATGTTGGGCCACGCATATTCTCTGTACTTCTGGGTCACAGAGAAGCACCCTGGAGGCGGCAAGTCTGTTGCAGCCGCTCTGGGAGGCATCGTCGCCCTACACCCTGCAATAGCCGGCTGGAGCCTGGTCATCTGGGCAATCATCCTGCTATGCACCCGGACCATGTCCATAGCCTCGATGTTGGGAAGCGTCTGTGCTTTCCTACTGACCTTACGTATTCACATCGGTCTGGGGCTCGACGTATCCTTCGGCTATGGCCTGGGACTGACCTGGAACATCTTCTTCGGCCTAGTGAGTGCGCTGATCGTCTACTTCCACAAGCGTAACATTGGCCGTCTCTTGCATCGCAACGAGAAGCCATTGTTTGAGTGGAGAGACATATGCAAACTCTGGCAGAAGAGGCAAACCGTCCAAGACAATGAACTAGTCGTCTGGTTCATGATTCACCCGTTGCAGTGGAGCGACCTGATGCAATCCGTACTCATATGGTGGATCTACTGGATGGGTAAATGGCCACGGAGTGCCAGGATCGGCATCTGGATACTCTCCGTTCTGCCAGTCATCGAGAACGCAGAGGTCACCGGCATCACCCTGAAAGACGAGAGACAGACCCGGGTCAAGATCAAAACCGGCGCCATCCTTTACCTCTCAGGGATGATCGAAGTAGTGAAGCTAGCAGAAGAGGTTGACGCTGGTCGCATGAAGGTGGGCTATGGGGAAGGCGAGGTTTCGCCAGAGCTGTACAAGAAGGCCTCACTACTTCGTGACCGGTTGTGGAAGCGCTTACAGAGCGGTACGGTGCAAGGGCGCCGCATCGGCTCTCACGTCGCGGGGCTAGGGGCACTCCTCTCCACCAGGTTC